>NZ_JAAFKD010000013.1 GCF_013299165.1 Microcoleus sp. bin38.metabat.b11b12b14.051 | reverse complement strand
GTACATTACGAAAGTGATGGTGTGCAGGGGTTTTGACCCATTTTAGCTGCATTGCTTGCACTTTTTGAGGATTAAAACGAGCCAACGTCTCTTGCTGTAAGGGTTTTAGGCTTTTTCAGCAAGCCCTACCTAGTCCGAAACCCAATGCCTCAGCCAATGCTGCGGTAGCCGCCGCTGCCCACGCTACATTGTCTAGCTTGTATCCCAGTCAAAAATCCTTTTTTAATCTGAAACATACTCAAGCAGGTTTAGGAGGAAACGGCCTACAAGAAGGTCATGAATTTGGTCTTTTGGTAGCTCAAAAAATCTTGGAGAAGCGGCAGGATGATCCTAGCGCTGGCGATGATGGCTATGCTGCATCAGTGGCGCGTGGCGCACACCGTCCCGATCCAGATAATAGCGATCAAGGTTTTCATGCGCCCTTCTATGGCGCACAATCAAGAGGTTTTGCTGTCACTAACCGTTATGAGTTAGATGCTCCACCTCAGCTAGGGAGTCCTGAGTATATCAACGCCCTGAGACAGGTGCGCGGGAAAGGGATTGCACCTGAATTGATGGGAACTTTGCCTACAGATATTTCTCCTCGAACTGCAAATGAAACACTCATCGGCATCTACTGGGGTTATGATGGCGCTGTTGAGTTAGGGACACCCCCTCGGTTGTACAACCAGATTGTCCGTGCCGTGGCGATCGCTCAGGAGAATACTGTCGATCAAAATGCTCGTCTTTTTGCGCTAGTGAATGCTGCAATGGGAGATGCGGGTATTTTAGCCTGGGATCAGAAATACATTCACGATTTATGGCGACCTGTCGTCGGCATTCGGGAACACGATCCCTCATTAGGCCCAACCGCTACTGGTAATAACGTCCTCTCTGAGGATGCTGACCCCTTTTGGTTACCACTAGGGGCACCGAATACGAATTCCACCCGGAAAAACGGTACGCCACCTTTTCCAGCCTATCCTTCTGGACACGCTACGTTCGGTGCAGCCGCGCTGCATATTACCCGACGGTTTTATGGCGTAACTAGCCACAGCGATGACACCTTGTTTGATGGGATTACCTTCGTCTCTGATGAGTTGAATGGCATTAGCCGAGACAATAAGGGAACTGTGCGACCCAAACACGTTCGCAGTTTCCCTGGTGGGCTGTGGCAAATGATTATCCAAAATGGTCTCAGTCGTGTCTTTTTAGGAGTGCATTGGGTATTTGATGCTTTTGCTCCAGATTGTACAGGCAATCCCGACCTCGGTCAGAATATTGGTGGTATTCCGCTTGGACTTCAGATTGCTGACGACATCTATGATAGCGGGTTGAATCTATCGACTGTCGGGCCTCGGAATTAAAAGTCTTTGCCCTATTAATCCTATCCCTGGCGCGAGTTAGAGGGGCAAGCTTTATATAACAAAGCTTGCCCCTTTACCCGTTTTCTGAGTAATACCATTTTTCTAAAGTAGTGTTATACAATCACCCCCCCAACCCCCCCCGCGAGTTCGGGGGGGCTAAGAGTTCATCTCTAGCAAATCTTTAGAAAATTGGTATAAATGGCGATCGCCAGCGATTGTCTAAAATCTTGGTCAAGAGGAGAAACTATGCGCGAGCATATCCAGTATACTCTCGGACTTCCGGTGGATGGAAAGCCAGAACAATACAGTCTTTGGGCACACCAGCAGCGACGAGTTCGTCAGTGATGCCATCTTCAATGCCATCATAGTGAATCCAAATTTTGTCATTGCGGATTTCGGCGTGAACCACAGTACCATGAACTCGCAGATGATTTTCCCAGCCTTCATGTATCAGCATAAAATGATTGCGATCGCGGCTGACAACCAAATACGTAATCACATCCCCATAAGTGTAAGGAAGATTCGCATAATATTGGAGAATTTTCTCCAACGTTTCACGCCATTGGTCTACGGGTTGATTTGCGGTTGCCATTGGATAATCTCCTCCGTGTTTGAGTCAAAAACTATCATCCGAAAACCTGGTTCTTTTAGCAGCAATTGCCCAGCTTCTTCTTTAAACAACTTCTCAAAAGTGTTGCGATTAACCGCGAGGTAAAGACGACGATCCGGCTCTCGTCTTTGCAGCGTTCGGGCGTACATAAAGAACTGCCCCCAAGCATTTTCGAGGTCATGAATGGGCGAAGGGCCCAGAAAGCTTTTGATCTCGATCGCAATTTTTTCCGACCCTCGCTCAGCCGCAATTAGTTTCTGGGCTCCCAAATCGACAAAAACTGATCGGGCACCAATTTTGAGAATAAGTGGGTCATGAGTGATTGTCCAGCCATCTTTGATGAGGGCGGTGCAGACAGTATCGTGATAAATGTCTTTGGCTGGCATAAGGGCTGTTCTGTTTAGGTTCCCTGTATCTCTATCGTATACGACGCAAGTTCCGAATTATTCTAAGTTGACTGAGATTATAAGAAACCGGGTTTTTTACTAAATCTGCGATGCTCTAACCAAATATTATCGTAAAAAACCCGGTTTCTGAACCCCCAGATTAATTCGACTGAATCTGTGCATTCAAAACCTTAGAAATTCGATCGCGCGTTTCCTCCAAATGAGCCCGCGTATAAGCATCCGCATTCCTGTCCAAATTCCGAATACTCTTGCTCAAACCCTCGCGCAACTGCCGCAAATCGTACCAAGCCAGAGTCCGCGCATCATCAGGAACATTGGTTTTCCGCAGCACCATTCCCATCAAAACAGCCAAATGTTCCCGCTGCAAAGAACGCCGAAAAGTCGAAATTTGTATCTTCTTTTCCGGCTGCAAAACCTCTTTCCAGATATCATGAAGCAAAGTATCGAACAATTCTGGCAACCTCAAAGCGTTTTCGGGGGCTGATTTTAACTCAGCATCCCGCAGCCTCGTCAGGCGCACTGGAGATACCAAAACTCGCAGCACAAACCGCTGCAAAAAAGTAATTCGATCGCCGATCGGGTAATCTAGAGGAAACACCAAAGCCGGACTTCCCCAGTGCTGCCAGCGTGCAGGCGCTAATTTGTTGAGCAAATCCGGCGCAAAACTAAACGCATCGGTGGCAAATACGTACTTGTCCAGTGTAGCCAAAGCTTCTCGTTGCTGCGCCAGGGCGATCGGCACAAACGGCAATTTTTCGTTACTATCGCCCGGGCGAATCCGATTAAACGACTGCCCGCCTACGTACAAAGTAGTATTCATTACCTGGTTGAAATAATACCCGAACACCGAATCAAACATCACCCGCAGTTCGTTATAACCCTCTTCCCCAGCCGGAATTCTCTTCGACAAACGCTGCCACATCGCCCTAGCATTATCCAGTTGCCACTGCGAGTATTTGAGCATATTACCGCTAAGATCGAAGCTATTAGCAGCGGGATCGAGATTGTCAACAATATCCTCATCCGGCGCATAAGCTAATTGCGGTTCCCCCGCGCGGCTGGCAATTTGTTGCAGCGCCCCTAAGTCGCTGTTGGGGTTGGCGCCGCCAATAACTTTGTAACCGTACTCGATCGCCCAATCGTCATAAGGCCCTACAATCGTCGGATAATAATCGCCCTGTACAGTTCCCCGAGGTGCCAAATTAATCGGCACGTAATCCATCACCGACGCCACCATACCTTGGGTGCGAGTTACCTGAGTATTGTTCAAATCCTCCGGTTGCAGCATCGTACTCCCGTGAAAATTGTGCCTCAAACCGAGAGTGTGGCCGACTTCATGCGCCGTCAAAAATCGGATGTAATCATTAACATAATTGTCAATCGCCCCACTGCTAGGCGCTGCATTGTCCAACAGATCCATCGACATTGCGCCCATCGCAAACTGGCGGCTCGATTCCAACCCAAAACACATATCCGAACTCGACATCAAGCGATCCAAAGGATCTCGTTTTTGCTGTTGATAGCGTTCCAGCAAAGTCGGCAAATCGTCAGCAATTCCAGATTGAGAATTTTCTCCGCGGCCTTTTGCGATGGGCGCATTTTCTAGCACATTTAAATAGCGAGAATACATCCCAAACTGACAGGGATTGGTATTAGAGCCATTGCGCCCTTGAAAACTCCTCGCTAGCGATCGATTTTGTTCCACCAAAGAGCGATAGCCCTGCTTGATTTGGCGGACAATATTCGCATCCAACAAAATATCAGCATCCAAAATTTCCCCAGTCAGCGGGTTAGTGCGGGAAGGCCCGATGCCTGCAAATTCAGGTTCAAAAGAACTAGACCACCTAATAGTATTGTAGCGGACATCAGCCGGGTCCCATTTAGCATTGTCCGGCATTTGTTTAACCTGAATTGCCTCTGTAAAACCTGCCTTTTCAAAAGCTTTGTTCCACCCCAAAACGCCTTCGCGAATGGCATTTCGGTATTCAATCGGGACATTATTTTCAATCCAAAAGACGATCGGCTGCACCGGAGGGGACATCGGCGCCGTGGGGATTTGCTTTTGCAAATGCCAGCGATTGATGTAGCGCACAAACGCCTCGCGGCGGCTGTTGTCAGAAAAGTCCTTATATGCTGTGAGAAAATAGCCCACTCGCTCGTCTGCAAGTCTGGGGCGGTAGCCGTTATTGAGCGGCACTTCCGAGAAACTGTAGTGAACGCGGAGGTTAAAAGCTCGACTGTCAGGAATCGAAGGTAAATAGTTAACCGCACTGTCATTATCGCTGGAAAAACCGTAAATAGAAGCAATTTCTACATTCAGCGGAAACGCTTTCACATCTTTAAAATAAGATTTGTCTTCATCGATCGAGTAATCAGCGCCCAAAATTATCGGAAAAATCGCTTTTAACCCGGGTAAATCGCGCTTTTCGCTCATCAGCAAATCGCCTAAGTCGATCAGCAGAGTTTTTCTTTGCGGGTGAATGCTTTTGAGCGGCAAAGAATAGAGAATCGACTCGCTGAATGCCCTTTCCACCGAACCTGCTTGCGGATCGCCCGGACGGGTGCGAAAATTGATATTCGGTATGACAAACTGCACGTTATTCTGGACGCGCCTCAGTTGAAATAAGAAATCTCCGAAAGGCAATCCGCTGAAAATGCCCCCTTCGCCCAAACCCGAGGCTAATGTCACGAAACACAAAAACTTTTTGTTGAGTTGTTCCGGTTTAATTTCCAGATAAACTTTATTTGTTGCTGGATTGCGGTAAAGGGTAAACAATCCCTCCAACTTTTTCGTATCTTTGACAACTTGTTCAAAGGGTTGCAAAGGTTGCTGTTCGCTGCTGGCCGGAGCTGATAAAGCCAAAGGTAAGAATAAACCTTTATACAAACTAAATAGGAAAAAGGCTAGAGATAATATAAAAAATATCAAAGGCAGATTTTTTTGGCGATTTTTATTCAGTTTATTTCTGCTATTTTCAAGAATAATTAATTTTTTCATGTTCAGTAGTCAGCCACAGGAAACAATAGTTTTGAGATGGTCGCGTCGCACGATAGATGAGTTAAATATAAATCATCCAGCCGAGTCTCAAAAAGATGAGGTATGTCTGGTAGTGGGTAATGGGTAATTGGTAATGGGTGATTGGCGCAACAGCAGATGCGGCACGAGCCTTGCTGTTTATTGATTGCCTTTTTCTTTCATTACCGATTACCTATTACCGATTACCCTAAAAGTACCTCATTTTTTTGAGAACTGCTATAAGTCATAAATATTGCCTAACCAGGCTTTACAATAAGATTTGAATTATTTAAATGTTAACAACACGTATAGCAGTGGACAGTGGACAGTGGACAGCTTGCGCGAAAAGCGACTTGTCCCGAGCGAAGTCGAGGGAAGTCGAAGAGTGGACAGTTGCTTCGTCAAGGAAATCAAACGGTTTCTGCTACAGGCTCTAGGCTCTATTCATGAGGTTATTTATGTCCTCACCGCTGTGGCGATTGCTATAGATCAAGTTTTAGGATGGACGCGTCGGGGGAGTAGAAACCGGGTTTCTACGAGAATTTTGCGTTGAGTAACGAGAAATCTTCGTAGAAACCCGGTTTCTGGGATCGGGGTGCGTCTAGGAGTATTTTTCCCACTATCTCTTGCAGAACATAACAGACAATCTCGATGCAGAGTAGCCGATCGATTCTACGCATTCTCCCTCTCTACTTCTTCACTGGCCAGGGAATCATCGGATCTTGAGCCAAACGCTTAGAAACTGCAACTGCACCGTAACGGTTGAGGTGGCTGGGGTCTGAAAAAGATTCCCGCGCTTGGGGCCACAATAAACTATTGTCTCGAAAAATTAGTTCGGTTTGAGCTGCTAGTTGTTGCATATATTGGCGGAATTCTTGTTCGTAGCCTGTCCGCACCGGGTCTAAATAATCTTCGGTCAGGGGCATATTCACAAACACCAGATTGATGTTGCGAACTTTGGTAAATTCGATCAGATTTTTGAGTGCTACGCTTTGTTCCCCTGTCAATTTAAAATCTTGATAGTCGGAGTCGTAATATCCAGATACTTTGGCGTGTTTCTGAAAATAAGTATCCGGGCTGAAGCGGATGTCGATCGGCAAAAAGCCGTTTGGTTGAAAGTCGCTGGGTTCTTTACCCCCAACAGGGGGCCCAGAATTTTCACTTGCTTGTCGAGTCCCCACGGTTTCGGGGCTGGCGGTGGCGACTGGGGCTGATGGATTGGCGAGCGATCGCAAAAACCCTTTGAGCCGATCGCGCTTTTTGTAAGTTCCAGAACTCTCGACCAACTTGTTAGTCAAAAATTGCTGAATATTGGCTTGACTTTCTTCCAAATTGTGCACTAACTGACTGGCAGTCGCTACCGGATTGTTGGCGGTTTCCTTCGAGGTTGGGGATTCTAATTCATTGGTGCGGATCAGAAAACTGCCCCGGGCCAATTGTCTGTAACCTTCGGAAGAAGCGATCGCGCTAAAAGTCAAATCCGGGCGGCCGCTGTTGAGAGCCCTCGCCCCGTCCGCCAAAACCAGCAACTTCGGCAATTGTTGGGGCGGCAAAATCCGGCGCACGATCGAATCTACCACTTGCAGAGTAGCCCCGTTCACCCCAAAATTGTATGCTTTGAGCCCCGGATAGCCTGCTGCGGCCAAAGCAGTTTCTAAAACCTCCGGGTCGATGCCCCGCAGCGCCCTCGAACTGCCGACAATTAGGATATCCGGCGGTTTTTTGTGCTGGCGGATGTACGCTTGATAGCGCGCGATTTGGTCGTCTAGCTGCTCGCTCCTCAAAGTCGGGAAGGCGGGAGCAGCAGAAACATCAGCCACAGAAACGCTAGTATTTCCCGGTTTGGTAAACCCAGAGCCGTTAAAAGCCTCTTCCCGGGTGGCTGACGGATCTGGCTCCAACGGAATTTGAGGTAAATTTACCTCTTCTGAAGCGGTCTCCGGCTTCGGAGATGCGGGACTCGCTACCGAGGCTTGAACGTCTGCTAAAGGAGCGGGGGAACGATTTTGACATTTTTGGTCGGTGCAAACTTCAGAGGCGCTAGGAGCTTGACTAACCGCTGCTGATTGCAAAAATAGACCGAGGAGCCAGTCGGTATTGAAAACCAGCAGACAGCCGGCGATCGCCCAAATCAAAGCCATGCCCGCCGCGCGATCGGCTCTCACGCCTCCGGGCGCAGCAGCATTCGTTGACAAACCGTCATTGGGAACAAACAAACCCGAAGCCACAAGCGGCTGCACCGCAGCATGAACTAACTGCTCGCCCAGCTTGTGTCCCGGGAGTCGGATTTTGAAGTCCGGCCGCCAAGAGTTGGGCGCCGGAGCATCAAACACCAAATTCTCGCCCAAACCCGAAAAACTCGCATCCGTCACCGACGGCGCAAACTCCGGCACCGGTTCCTTGGACAAGACAGCCTGTTGCGACGGAGCTGTTGCGGGTATTGGCGTTGATGTCCCGTCAACCGCCGTTCTCAGGTCAATACCGTAGCGCCACAGGGGGAGTTTCTGGCCGGCGCGGCGCCCGTAGACTCGCACCCCTCCCACTCCCGGAATTTGTAACTGCCGCAAGAATTTTGCCACCAATGGCCCTACCTTCGACTGATCGGGGCAAGTCAGAGCTTCTGTCATCACGTGCAGCACATCGTTTTTGTGGAGCGCCACAGCTCGAATCCCTCCGGTTTCCAACTTGCGGTTGAGATTGGGATTGAGCAACCTGTTGAGCAAAAAAGTCAAGGCACAGGAATCGCCCTCGGCCGCCAATATTCTCGGGTTCGCAGCCAAGTCAGGGTGGTGGGCTGCGGGCAAATCCACCCAGTCAATCCACACCGGCGACTCCGGCTCGGTTTTGCTGTCGCT
Organism: Microcoleus sp. bin38.metabat.b11b12b14.051; assembly: GCF_013299165.1. Lineage (NCBI taxonomy): Bacteria > Bacillati > Cyanobacteriota > Cyanophyceae > Oscillatoriales > Microcoleaceae > Microcoleus > Microcoleus sp. bin38.metabat.b11b12b14.051. The sequence continues at coordinate 185,944 of NZ_JAAFKD010000013.1, read as the reverse complement.
GGTTGGTTCTACGCCGTAAATCGTCGCTGCGCGGATGCCTTGGGGCGCAAAGGAGGCTAGCAAAGGGGCGATCGCCTCTGTAGTTTGCTGCTTGTCTGGGTATTCTTGTCGTTTGGGTTTTTGTCCTTTTTTGGCAATTTTGCTGCAAAACAGGTGCAGGGTTGCTTCTTTGAGGGTGGCGCGCACTTCCATTGTCGATGCGGCCAAGTGTTGGTTGAGCAGCTTGGCGATCGCAGGCACGTCTCCCCAGCGAGCCCATTCTTTAAGAATTGTGTCCGGCGGCGTCAAATCCACTCGCAGCACCCAGTCCGGCTTCGCTTCGCCTCTAACTTGGCTGCCGATGGCGGCTTCGACGACATCTTCTAGTTGCAGTTTCCGCAACCTGCTGGCGATCGGTTCTGCGAGCAAGGAGGGGTCGGGGCTGTAAGCTGACTCGCACAGCACCAGCAGCCGCCGTTCCTTGGACTTGAGATTTTCCGGCGCATTGGCGTGCAAGGTTTCCCGGCTGCTTTTGACTTCTTTTTCGCGAATGCTGACTTTCACCGAAACTCCCATGGGCCCGAGGATTTCGCTGAGATAGCTGGCGATCGCATCTGGATAGCCCCGGCGCGCCAAAGTTTCCGGCGAAACCGTCAATGTGCCGCCACCATCGCCCTCACCCGAGTCTGTTTCGGGGGATTGAATCAAAGCCACCGCGCCGCGACTTACCTGCTGCTGCGCGGATCTTTGCGGTGCTGCTGCGGCTGCGGGGGGACTGAAACTTTCCCGCCCTGCGCCAGTGTCGATCGTCACCGGAGAAGTTTCAAAAACTTCTGGGTATTCCATCCGGGAGGCGATGGGGAAACTTTCGGTGTCAAAATCCATTTCTTCCCGCACCTGTGGCGGTGGGGCCGGGGTTTCTACCGGTTCTGATTTCTGTTTGAGGTTGCGGTTGCGGTTTTCATTTTTAAATTTGGCAAAGAATCCGCCGCCGCCTTTAGGACTTAGTGGGGGTGAACCCTCGGGGGGACTCGCTGGTGGCGGCACTTCCGAAACCTTTGGTTCCGGTTCCGGTTCCGGTTCCGGTTCCGGTTCCGGTTCCCGTAGCTGTGGCTGTCGCTGTTTACCGCTGCAATCGAGCCGGACAGTCCAGTCATTTTGGCGAGAACCGAGTTTGCGGCCGCACAGAAACAACTGGTAAATTTTAGATCCATCGGGGAGTAGTCGCGTTAAATCAGTTTGTTCGATCGCGCTCTTAAATCTCGCCGTCACCAATTCCTGAGACGGACACTGCGGGGCTTCGCACAAAATATGCAGGTGATTTCCGCGCAACCGCGCTTGTACCTGCACTTCGGGCAGCCCTAAAGCTTCCCCTGCCCACTGCGATGCGGGCGATCGATTGTCGGCCAATATGCTCCCGTTCGCATTTAACATGGGACTTTAAATTTCGTCAAGGCTGGTTTTGTTTTCTACAGATAGCACAGTTTACAGGTTTTACAGACAACTATTTTATTTGCGGAGCTTAACCGTTGCGTGAAGTTTAACCGTTGCTGGTCTTACTGCCAAGCCCTGTAGGCCCCCAACGCGCGATCGAGGGGAATAGTTTTTTGGTAATACCTCGAATGTATTCTGGCACAATTAGACCAAGTTAAGCGAAGTCATTCGTCATTAGTCCTGCCGTCAGCAGTCAAGATTATTTCCCCAAAAGAGCAACCGCGCCCCAAGATTAGGACTTCTTAATTGCTGAAACCCTTGCTATTCTTCGGACTTCACGCTTGACTTCTTCCTTCTGACTTCTGCTGTAAACTAAGGATACCCAGTAACCCAGGAGGGATTTATGGCATCAGAAAACCAAGACTTACCCAAAACTCAAACACCTAACAGTTCAAAGTTGCCAGTTTCCTCTGATATTTTATTGAGCTTGGCCGCCTTACCCATGCTGGGCGGCTTGCTGGCAGCCAAAGCTGCTGCTGAGTTTGTTGCCTCGCTCGGAGTAGAAAGCGAAGAAGTCTTTCGGGGCTCGCGCCTCCCGGTGCTCAACTTTCCTCGATCGCACTCCTCGTAACCCCAAGGGAAGTTCGACGCTATTTTTTTCAGGATCGAAGCTTGACTGTTGGTAAAATCTGTGCTAATAAAATTGGTCTTTAGTTCTAGATAAGTGCCTTGACATCAGATTAGTTTCCCAACAGAAGGGAAGGCTAGACCCGCGATCCCAACGCCGGATAGTTATAAGTCATACCCAATCAAAAATCGAAAATTGTATAAGTTGTCTCTAATTTGACTGCAAATAAAAGTGTTTTAGGTGAAACTAAACAATACAATTTTCTAGACACCCGCAGCTATTGAGGAACAGCCCGATGAGTTCAGTCCTCCAGTCTTCAGAACAGGCTATTGATTCACCATCTATTCCCCATTCTGCCCCTTACTCAAAATCAGACCTGTTTCTGCGCAATCGCCTCAAAGTAGTAGAGGACTTGTGGGAATCGGTGCTGCGACAGGAGTGCGGGCAGGAATTGGTGGATTTGCTCAACCAAATGCGATCGGTCAATTCCGCCGAGGGACAAGCCACTCACTTTCGCGAGTCAAATGTCGTACAGCTAATCGAAAAGCTCGACCTTAACGCCGCCATCCGTGCAGCCCGGGCTTTTGCACTGTATTTTCAGTTAATCAACATTGTCGAGCAGCACTACGAACAGCGAGACCAACAGCTAGCTTACTCTGGTAGCAACGACGCTGGGGCGCGGATGTTTTCTAAACTGCCGGGACAAGCAACTGATGCGCCCGATCGCCCGCGGCATAGGGAAGGCCCCGCCCAAACAGCTCCTCGCGGTGCAGACAGCAGCGAGACGATCGCCAAAGATGCCGGAACATTTCACCAACTGTTCCCGATGCTGCTGCGTTTGAACGTACCCAGCCAGCAAATCCAGCGTTTGATCGACCAGTTAGACATCCGCTTGGTATTCACCGCTCACCCCACAGAAATTGTCCGCCACACGATCCGCACCAAGCAGCGGCGGATGGCGAAGATTCTCCAACAGCTAGACCAAATAGACGAGAAATTTCAGGTGGTGGGAGCCGACTCAGAAAGCCCCTACCCAGTGTCTTCCTGGGAAGCTGCGACGCTCCAAGAGCAACTGATGGAAGAAATTCGCCTCTGGTGGCGCACCGACGAGCTGCACCAGTTTAAGCCGACGGTGCTTGACGAAGTAGAGTACACGCTGCACTACTTCGACGAAGTGCTGTTTGATGCGATTCCGGAACTATACCACCGCTTAAAGCAAGCTCTGCACGCTTCTTTCCCTTACCTGAAACCACCGAGTTACAACTTCTGCAAGTTTGGTTCTTGGGTAGGTTCCGACAGGGATGGGAATCCTTCTGTCACTCCGAAAGTAACCTGGCAAACAGCTTGCTATCAACGCCATTTAGTGCTGTGCAAGTACATCAATGCGGTGAAGCGGCTCAACGAACTTTTGAGTTTGTCGCTGCACTGGAGTGACGTATTGCCAGAATTGCTGGAATCTCTCGATCGCGACAAATCGGAATTTCCCGAAGTTTACGAGCAATGGGCGATTCGCTACCGCCAAGAACCTTATCGCTTAAAGCTGGCCTACGTGCTCCAGCGGCTGGAAAATACGCGCGATCGCAACTGGCGGCTGTACAAAGGAGACGAGTTGCAGCGAGAGCGCGAAGCTCTCTCAGAACATCCGGGAATGACCGGGCTTTATCGATCGGGAACCGAGTTTTTGACCGAATTGCAGCTCATCGAGCGCAATTTAGTCGAAACAGGTTTGAGCTGTCGGGACTTGGAAAATCTGCTCTGTCAAGTAGAAATCTACGGATTTAACTTGGCTTACCTAGATATCCGCCAAGAGTCAACAGTACACTCCGACGCTTTGAGCGAAATTGCAGAATACTTGCAAATTTTGCCCAAGTCTTACAATCAAATGTCCGAAGGCGATCGAGTGATTTGGCTCGCCACTGAATTGCAAACTCGCCGCCCTTTAATTCCTGCCGAATTGCCGTTTTCTCCCAAAACTTGCGAGACGATTAATACCTTCCGCATATTGCGGCAAATGCACCAGGAATTCGGCCCGGAGATTTGCGAAACTTACGTCATCAGCATGACCCACCATGTCAGCGATATGCTGGCTGTTTTGCTGCTAGCCAAAGAATCAGGACTGTACGATCCGGCAACCGGAATTAGCAGCATTCAAGTAGTGCCTCTGTTTGAAACAGTGGAAGACTTGAAAAAAGCGCCGGAAGTAATGGAGCAGATATTTGAACTGCCGCTGTACCGAGCTTTGCTAACCGGAGGATACGCGCAGGAAGTAGCAGAAAAAAACGAACAAAATATCGACTGTCCAATCCAAAATCTCAAATTGCAAGAAGTGATGCTGGGCTATTCCGACAGCAATAAAGATTCGGGTTTCCTCAGCAGCAACTGGGAAATTCACAAAGCCCAAAAAGCTTTGCAAATGATTGCGGAAAAGTACAGTGTAGAGTTGCGGATTTTTCACGGCCGGGGCGGCTCTGTAGGGCGTGGCGGCGGGCCTGCTTACAAGGCGATTTTGGCTCAGCCCGGAAAGAGTATCAGCGGGCGAATTAAGATTACCGAACAAGGCGAAGTTTTAGCTTCTAAGTATTCTTTGCCAGAGTTGGCGCTGTACAATTTGGAAACTGTAGCGGCGGCCGTAATTCAAGCGAGTTTGCTGCACACTGGTTTTGACGGCATCGACTCTTGGAATGAGATTATGGAGGAATTGTCAGCGAAATCGCGATCGCACTACCGCAATTTAATCTACGAACAAGACGATTTAGTCGATTTCTTCCACCACGTTACCCCAATTCAAGAAATCAGCCAATTGCAAATTAGTTCGCGTCCGGCGCGTCGCGGCGGCAAGAAAGACATCAGCGGTTTGCGGGCAATTCCATGGGTATTTAGCTGGACTCAAAGCCGCTTTTTGCTGCCTTCTTGGTACGGCGTAGGCACAGCATTGCAAGAGTTTTTGCTGGAAGAACCGGAAGAACACATGAAACTTTTGCAGTATTTCTACTTGAAATGGCCGTTTTTTAAAATGGTGATTTCTAAGGTGGAAATGACTTTATCTAAGGTGGATTTGCAGATGGCGGAACACTACGTGCGCGAGTTAGCTTTGCCAGCGGACAAGGAGCGTTTCAAGGCTTTATTCGAGCAAATTGCCGCCGAATTTTACTTGATTCGGGATTTAGTTTTAACTATTACCCGACATCAGAGTTTGTTGGATGGAGACCCGTCGTTGCAGCGATCGGTGCAGTTACGAAATGCAACGATCGTACCTTTAGGATTGTTGCAGGTATCGCTGCTAAAACGGTTGCGGCAGCACGGTACGGGAAGCGTTCCTGGGGTAATTCACTCGCGTTACAGCAAAGGTGAATTGTTGCGGGGAGCTCTGCTGACAATTAATGGTATTGCCGCCGGGATGCGGAATACGGGCTAAAAAACAGGTTTGTAGTGAGGACTTCAGTCCTTCTTTTTCACAAAACTAAAGTCCTGACTACAAACTAATATTCACAGGTTTGTAGTGAGGACTTCAGTCCTTCTTTTTCACAAAACTAAACTCGTAGGTTAGTAGTGAGGACTTCAGTCCGCATTTTTCAAAAGACTAAAGTCATAAATACGAACTGATATCGATAGGTTTGATCGTTCGGACTTCAGTCCGCATTTTTCAAAAGAGTAAAGTCATAAATACGAACTGATATCGATAGGTTTGATCGTTCGGACTTCAGTCCGCACTTGTGAAAAGACTAAAGTCATAAATACGAACTGATATCGATAGGTTTGATCGTTCGGACTTCAGTCCGCATTTTTCAAAAGAGTAAAGTCATAAATACGAACTGATATCGATAGGTTTGATCGTTCGGACTTCAGTCCGCACTTGTGAAAAGACTAAAGTCATAAATACGAACTGATATCGATAGGTTTGATCGTTCGGACTTCAGTCCGCATTTTTCAAAAGAGTAAAGTCATAAATACGAACTGATATCGATAGGTTTGATCGTTCGGACTTCAGTCCGCACTTGTGAAAAGACTAAAGTCATAAATACGAACTGATATCGATAGGTTTGATCGTTCGGACTTCAGTCCGCATTTTTCAAAAGAGTAAAGTCATAAATACGAACTGATATCGATAGGTTTGATCGTTCGGACTTCAGTCCGCACTTGTGAAAAGACTAAAGTCATAAATACGAACTGATATCGATAGGTTTGATCGTTCGGACTTCAGTCCGCATTTTTCAAAAGACTAAAGTCATAAATACGAACTGATATCGAAGAGATTCCAACAGGAATAGAGGGAGCATCCCGATGAGTATAGAAAGGGTTGTTCAGGAGTGCAAGCATCGGGCGATCGAGTGTTGATTACCTACCAGCGAGATGCTTGGACTCCTGTACAAAATAGAGATGGTTTCCTCCATCCTCGTTACGGGGAGTTTTGCCACTCGGCGGTAAGCTTGCGGAAATTGTATTGAGACGCGCCGGGGTGACAAGTCGCGCAACTGCTGATATTTGCTGGTTGGGGCAGCTTGACTCTGGGGTGCAAGGCTTTGAAATAGCCAGAGGTGGCTGCCCTGTAGGGGAGTTCTTCGTCTTTGGCTTGGGGACGCGAATAAGTTTGTAGGTAGTTCCACACTAACAGGCGGGGCGGGTCTACTAGGAGTTTCAGGGTTTGTCCGTAGTGTTGGGGATCTTGCAGCAACCGGCGCCAGGTTTCTGTTGGCAATACTTGCGGGGGTAAGCCGATGTGGCAGGTGGCGCAGTTTTCTAGGTACAGTTGCTGTCCGAGTTGGTAGCGTTCGGGGATGCGATCGACAGTACCATTATCTTCAATGGCAGAGACTTGAGCCAGTCGCGCCGGATTGTTGGAGCTGGCAACCTCCGCTGCTACCCGTCCGCCACAGATACAGCAGGCAATTATCAGCACCAGCAACGCGGAGTAAAGCCCCCGCAAGCCACGATAGCGAAGCTTGGGGGGGTTTTTGTGGTTCATTTTGTTTCTGCCTTCTGGCTGCTAATTTCTGGGCTAGCGAGGCGGTTTTTTTAGTCACCAGCATCGCTTTGTTTGCTAAATCACTGGTATGCTCATGCCTTCGCGGGCCAAGCACGCGTTGGCGAAAACTGCTTGCACGTCTGCTTCGACACGATCGAGAAAATTGTCGTCATGACCCGGATCGTGGTGAAACATCAGGATTCTTTTAACTCCAGCAGCTTTGGCTATTTCTACTGCTGCTTGCCAAGTTGAGTGTCCCCAGCCGACTTTCGGATTTTTGAAGTCGTAATACTCTTCGTTGGTGTAGTTGGCGTCGTAAATCAGCACGTCGGCGTTGCGGGCTAAGTGTACTACATTTTCGTCTAAGCGATCGGGAAAATGTTCTGTATCGGTGCAGTAGACGGCTGTATGTCCCTCCCACGTGACTCGATATCCGATCGCAGTATTGGGATGGTTGAGCAGTGCCGTTTCTACTTTCACGTCGTCGAGTTCGACAATATCGCCCGGAGTCAAATCGTTGAATTTCAGGTCTGACTGCATTACCTGGATGGGAACAGGAAAATTCGGGTGCAGCATTTGGTCGGCTAGACGCTGTTTGATTGTAGTGCCGTTGGGGGCGATCGCTCCGTAAATGTGAAAGCAGTTACCAGGGATAAAAGCAGGAGTAAAGAACGGAAATCCTTGAATGTGATCCCAGTGAGTGTGACTGAAAAACATATGAGCTTCCACCGGCATTTGTCGCAGCAGGTTGAGGCCGAGAACTCGCAAACCCGTGCCGCCGTCAAAAATCAGGCGTTTTTTGCCCAAACGCATTTCTACACAAGAGGTGTTACCTCCGTAGCGAATTGTTTTGGTACCGGGGGTGGCGATGCTGCCCCGCACGCCCCAAAACTGAACGACAAACTCGGTCAAAGGACTATTTTCCATAGTGGCTTTCTGATCGGAAGGCTGTGGGTTGGCTTGAGAGGGTGCGGAATCTGGCATCTTTTTTAGCTTGGCGCGCAGGAACTTGGAAGTTGAGCTCTTATTTTTTAGTTTTTAGTTTTTAGTTTTTAGCAATCCGTACTATAAAACGATCGGTAAATTATCCTAGTACCCAACCTGGGAATCCGACTTACCGAACACTTGGGCTGTTACAAGCCTAAACCGTAACGGGCACCCCGCGCGGCAGATGTCACGCTACTGAGAGATTATTTTTTGCACCCTGCCGGCTCCCCGGCGTGTTCTGTCTTCTGAGATTAAGATAGCGTTAATGTCTGTGTTTGGGTAAAATTGCCTCAAACGTAGAAGGTCTTTGCCCAATTACTGAGAATTTGCGCTTAATCTTACTCTATAAGTAGTATTGATTTCAAGATTGCGAATGGGGTGGCTGTGTAAAAAATCCTGCTGGGTGAGTCGGCATTCACCAAGAATTTTGATTGTAGCCACCCCCTCCCCGACTGCATTGTTTGACGTGCAGCGGTGGCCTTAAGTTCGGCTGCCTGAATTTTTATTCGGGTTGCAGTCGAGGAGTTTGCCGTTTGGGGCTTATTGGCGATCGGCTGCGATGCACTTTTCTACTAGGGGCATGACCATATCGACATCTTGCCAACCCAGAATTTCTGTGACTTTTTTCTCCAAATTTTTGTAGGTTCTAAAAAATTCGGCTATTTCGTCCAAGCGGTGTGGGGCTACGTCTTTGAGGGACTTCACGTGAGCGTAGCGGGGGTCTTTGTCGGGAACGCACAGCAGTTTTTCGTCCCTGTCACCTCCGTCGATCATTTCCAGCATTCCGATCGGACGGGCGGCGATGATGCACCCTGGAAAAGTGGGTTCATCCATCATTACCATGCCGTCGAGGGGGTCGCCGTCGTCGGCTAAGGTATTGGGTATGAAGCCGTAGTCGCAAGGGTATTGCACTGAGGCATAAAGCACCCGATCGAGTGCAAAGGCTTGCATCTCTTTATCAAACTCGTACTTGTTTTTGCTACCGGCGGTGATTTCGATCAGGACGTTAAGCAGTCCTGGTTTTGGCTGTGCCGGAATTAGCGATAAGTCCACAACAATATCTCCAAGTTAACAGGTGATCGGGGGTGAATGCGATATCGGTTCTCGCGGTCGAACCGTAATTTTTCTAGCCTCGGGCTTGCAACCGTCTGATTAGGGGGCTGCGACGCGACCTGCTGCTAGAAGTAAAGTTGAGCTTTGCACCGAACCGCTACTCGTTTTGATGGGGGATTGCGAAGTTAATCTCAAAGTTCCCCTGTCAAATTTTCAAACCCCTTTCATAGCATTTTAGGAGTGATCGGGCTTTCTCCAAAGCTTTATTATTGCCGGGACTATAGATCCCCGATGCCGTTGGGTACGATGTTTGGCGCTGCGGCGGATTTTCCCCCAGCCAACCGCTGTGGTGGCGAGGGATAAATAGTCAACTGAGTCAGATTGGGCCGAGGTTTTGATGCACCGAGTTGATGAGGTTAGCGTCGGACTGCCTTGCAATCATCCGGCGCGACTACCGACTTTCGAGCCAGCTAGCGCGCTAAATTTAATGTTGAATTTGCTTGTAAATTGACTGCACTACATCTAGCAGGGTCAAGAGTTGCTGCCATTCGGGAGCATCGGGTTTGTAGCTTTTGGCACGGTGAGTTTTTAAACTCTGGTGCAAGAGGTGCAGCAGCGCGTCTGGAGGCTGCAAGGAACTCTCATCTTCATCTGTTGGGCTGTCGGCTGCATAGTTTTCTATGGTTTCTTTGATGCTTTGTGCCTTATCTGCCAGACTCAAAGCCCGACCCGCCAAATTTTCTGGCATTTTTGGGCGTTCCGACAAAGACTCGCGGGTCAGTTCTTCGAGCAGTTGGCGGACTTGAGCCACCCATTCGAGATCGTTTACCGAAAAGGCATCGGATTTAAACGGTTGCCCCTGGGGTCTTTGCTGAATGCTTTGTAATTTCTGGAGTAGGGGAAGAGACTTTTGAGTGAGGTTTTCGGGGATTCTGGGGATATCTGACAGCGAGCTGCGAGCAATATCTAGCAATAGTTGGTAAACCTGATCTACCCACTCAATATCTCCCGACTGCGAATTCCAATTATCCATAACTGATGCTAGTAGTTTTCTATATCTAAGACTAGAACTTTGACTATCTGCTGAAAGCAAGCTGCTGAAAGCGCGCCACCAACGCTATTAAGGCTTACGCGCCGGGGGTCTAAAATCCGGTTTTTGAGCGGATGTTTCTACACCTTTCCCCAATTTTTTTCTGGGAAACTGGGTAATGTTAGCGACAGTCCTAACTCTTTGTTCAGCTCTCCTGAAGGTAGAAGTGCTTTGTTTTTTTTCGCCTGATGCCAGCGCCAAAAGCGGGCCAGCGGGGAAAGCGAGTCAAGCAAGTCTCTCGTCCGGTTATCTAACAATCATACCTGTTGGAGCTAATTTAAAATTGCCCCAACAGGATATTGAGGTTAATTGGTGGGTTCCGAGGGGGAGGCCCACCCCCGATCGCGATCGCCCCGCGCCGACACCTATGCCCGCTACTATTTTTCTGTGAGTTGCCACACGCCGTCCCAGTTTAGTACGTCGGGAGGGCTGAGCTTATATAAGCCACAGCGATCGACGTGCAATTTAGCTGCCTTGTTTTTGGGTTCAACTTCTAGAACGAAGTTAAATTCGCGTTCCGCGTCTCTAAAGGCTTGCTTGGCTTTTGGTTCCAAAACTTTCTTAAACTCGCTGAGGAGTTTTTTGACGCGATCGATTCCCAGATTTTCAAATTCCTCATCTAACATTTCTGCAACTGTCTCGGAGGCACGACTTTTGATTTTTGCCTGCAATAGCTGCCTGATCTGTGCGGGTTTGAGCCTTTTGATTTGAGGATTTGATGGTTCTAAGATGTCTGCTTCCAACAGTTTTTTGACTTCACCCTCTTGCAAGGATTGAATATCGTCTGCTGATAGCTGCTTAATTTTGGCTTGGAGCAACATTTTGGCTTCGTCTTCCGAGAGGTTTTTGAGACCTTCCAATTTCAACAGTTGGATTTCTGGCTGCAACAGCACGATCATTTTGTCTGCTTCCGACAGATTTTTTGGATCATAATCTGAAAGCTTTTTCAGTTGATGTAACAGCTTCTTGAGTTCCTGTTCCAACTGCTGATCGACACTGTAAGAAAGTTTCTTGATTTCTGCATCCGGCATGGCGGCGACATTATCTAAAATGTTTTTCACCTCACTGTCAGAGAGTCTTTGAGTGACTGGTGTTTTGTAATGTTCGCGAGCCTTGTTGTAATGTTCTACAACTTGTTGCTGCGTTTCGGTTAGTGACTTGCCAATGGGCGAGTATCCTTCACGGATGCCGACGAGTTCGTAAACGATTACGGGTTCGCTTTTGCCTTTGACAGTAATAAAGTCTAGTTCTCGGACGTAAAGCCGATCTTTATAATCTTTGTAGGTATTGTCACTGATGATTAAGTCAGTGCCGTACTGCTTGCTCGCACCTTCCAAGCGAGAGGCGAGGTTTACGCCGTCGCCGATCGAAGTCAATTCCATGCGTTTGCTGGAGCCGATGTTGCCGCTGACAACTTGATCGGAATGTATGCCCATACCGATACTGATGGGCAACTCGCCATTAGCCATGCGATCGTCATTGAATTTGTCTAGTTCTGATCGCATTTTGACTGCGGTTTGCATGGCGCACCAAGCATGATCCTCTAGGGGTGCTGGAGAGCCGAAAACTGCCATCAGAGCGTCGCCGATGTATTTGTCGAGAGTGCCTCCGTACTCGAATACGACATCCACCATCACTTCAAAATATTTGTTGAGCATCACCACCACTTCTTCGGCTTGCAATTTTTCCGTAAGTGTGGTATAGCTGCGAATATCTGAGAACAAAACCGAAACGTTTTTGCGCTTGCCGCCCAATCCTGTATCCCCTGAAGCTAACAGCGCTTCGGCTACTTCTGGGGTCATGTAACGGTACATCAAGTTTTTGACTTGCTTGGCGCTGCTAATATCTTCCATGACGACTAACGCCCCGTTAACTTTGTTGGGATCGGTAGCGTCAGTCATTGAATTGATCGAGAGATTGATACTCTGCGATTCTCCTGCACAGGAGATCAAAATTTGGTCGGGGTAATATTGCTGGCGATCTTTTTCGTCTGCTGGATTCAAAGACGAATCGAACCATTTGGCAAAATCGCCTTTTTCTAACTTAATTAACTCGCGCAAAGATTGACCTTCGGCTAATTCTGCCTCGCTGACACCCAGTAATTTTTGGGCGCTGGGATTTGTCGCGACTATATTGCCTCTTTTATCTGTAGAAATCACGCCGTTAGTCAGGGCGTGCAGCATATCTTTTTGTCTTTGTTCTTGCTGTTTGACTTCTGCAAACAGTTTGGCGTTTTGCAGCGCCACTCCTGCTTGGATGTTAAACGACTTCATGAATTCCAAGTCGTTGCGATTAAAACTTGCTTTCCACTGTTCGGGGGCGTGCGGCCAATCTGCTGGGTTGTAGGGAGGGAAATCTCCTTGTCGTTTTTTGTTAACTAATTGAGTAACTCCAATCAATTTGTGGTCTGAGTTAAACACTGGCATACACAGCATACTGCAAGTGCGGTAGCCTGTTTTTTCGTCGGTTGCTCGGGAAGTGACGGCGCGGGAATCTTCGTACACGTCAAAGGGAATCAGCAATGGTTCGCTGGATTGGGCGACAATGCCTGCAAAACCAGCGGTTCTGGGTATGCGAATTTCTGTAAGTTTGCCTTCTATGTTGGGGAGTTTCGTCCACAGTTCATCTTTATCTTCGTCGATCAGCCACAGGGTGCTGCGATCGGCATTCATCAGTTCTTTTGCCTGATCCATCACCCTTTTGAGGGTATCTTCTAAGTCGAGACTGCTCTGAGAAAGAGCGTTGACGGCATTCATCAGCGCCGTGGCTGCCCGCTGTCTCTGAGTTGCTGCGTAGAAAGATTTGGAGGATTCTAGAATTAGGCGAATGGAGGGTGCAAATTCTTCAAAAACTCCTTCGTCTTCTTTAGTAAATCCACTCTTGTCGATTTGTTCGTGAATAGTAGCGTGATTTTCGTGATCTGGTTTGAGTTTATTAATCAGTTGAACGACTGCTACTAACTCGTCTGTTTCTTCATTGACGAGGGGCATTGCCAGCATGGTATAAGTGCGGTAGCCCGTTTTTTCATCGGTTTTTTTGGCGTTAGCCGATCGCGGGTCGTTGTAAAAATCGTAAGGGATGTTAACCACTTTTCGGTCTGTGGCTACTTCTCCTGCAATGCCTAAGGTGGCGGGAAATCTGATTTCTAGGTTTTGACCGTTCTCATCTTGAGCAACGATCGCGAATAGTTCATTTTTATCATCGTCTAATAAAAATATGGTGCTGCGATCGGCATTTAGCAATTCCCCTGTTTTGACGGTGATCGACTGCAACATCTCGTTGAGGATGGCGTCAAATCCTTCGCTATCAAGGATATTGTCGAGCATTCCCAGGGTTTGATTGACAACCTTAAGTTTTTCTTCTACTCCCTTAGCTACTGCTTTAAAACTTTGCTTGTTTAGGGGGGCGAGAATGCTGGAAAAGTTGCCGTCGTAAGGGATAATTGCAATACTGCTAGAGGGAGACGGAGCATAGATTTCCTGATGCTGTTGGTGATTGTGATTTTCAGCGCCGACAACAACGCTTTCTACTTCTACGACATCTACTGTTACGTCCGTAGGAGAATACTTATTCGTGGAAGATGCAAAAGAATTCATAGACCTTTACAAAAGCTTAAGTGTAAGGGTTAGTCTCTAAACGAAGAGAGCGGCCAAGTTCATTAGTGGGTTACAGATCGCACAAGACTCAAGTATGTGTGAAACTATTTCTCAGTTTACAGAAGTCCGGTCTCGGCGCCCAGAAAATGCAGTTAGCATTGCTGGCGAACGGATGGCCCGACGGTAATGCGACTGTAGCATTGCTGCACTCTTTTTAGAGCTCGGGAATCTTGTTTAAATGGTTTATTAACTGATTTTGACATTGTGCGTGCCTGGTTGAAGTAGGTTCGGGCGGTCTTCGATCCGATCGCCACAACGGAGTTGAATGCGCGCTCCACCAAGGACTGCTGAAACAGGACGATCGCAGCGGGACTAGCGGCAATTGTGACACCAGCAGTTGCTAGTGATGTGTGCCCTTCTGTACACAATTGTGGTTTTTAACTATAAATTCTGTCAATTTTGCTGCTATTGGTTTCATCCCGGGACTAAAGTCACGCGGCTTTCAGCTTTTTTGTGGAATTCGCAGTTGCCCTTTTTAGTGTAACCTCCGGTTCTGAAAAAACTCCGCCTTTTTGACCCCCCGATCGGATCGAGGGTGAGGTAAGGATGCGATCGACTGAGTGTGACGCGGTGGGTTGTCGGTTGTGGGTGGGAAATTTTATTGGCAGTTTTGCGCCGGGAAACTGGTTTTTTAAGTTCGATCGTTCTACAAAGCTTGAATCAAATGTCACAACAGCAGTTTGTCCGAGTGGAAACCCTCGTTGACTGTTTTTGAGGGGTGATGCGGGAGAAATTGTCCGAGAGTCAGGGTTGGGCGGACTGAGTTTGTCGCAATCCGGCTGCTTCGACTAGCAGGGATTCGGCGAAGGCGATCGCCTCTGTGGCCGATCGGCCGCTGGCGAGTTGGGCGAGTTCTTCCCGCCGCTGCTGGCTGTTGAGGGCCGCAACTCTCACTACAGTGCGTTCGCCGGACTCGGAGTTGGCTGTTTGGCCGTTACTTAGTTCTGCTTCGATCGTCTGTTTGTTAACGCGAAAATGACAATCAGCCATGGCGGCGATCAGTGGCTGGTGGGTGACGCAGAGAACTTGGTGTTTGTCGGAGAGTTGATAGAGCTTTTTGGCGATCGCGCTGGCGACTCTCCCGGAGACTCCGGCGTCGATTTCGTCAAAAATTAAGGTTCCGGCGCCGTCTATCTGCGAAAAACAGGCTTTGATGGCGAGCAGAAAGCGACTCATTTCTCCCCCGGAGGCGATCGCCCCAAGCGGTTGCAGCGGTTCGCCCGGATTCGGGCTGAAACAAAAGGCAATTTGGTCGGCACCGGTGGCGGTTGGGGTACAAGGCGAGAGCTCAACTTGAAATTGGACTTTTTCCATCGCTAAGGGCTTGAGTTCTCCGACGAGGTGGGTTTCGAGTTTCAGGGCTGCTTCGCGCCGCAGGATGGTGAGGTGGCTGCAAGCGTCTTTTAATTGGTCTAAAGCGGTGTGATATGCGAGTTCTAAGGCTTCCATTGACTCGCCTCCTTCTAAAAGTTCGTTCAGTTCGTTTTGAATGCTTTGGTAGTAGGCGATCGCTTCAGAGAGCGGCCCGTATTTGCGGCAAATTTGTTTGAGTTCGCGAATCCGATCTTCAACTTCTTCGAGTCTTTGGGGATCTGCTTCTAATTGTTCGCCGTAGCTGCTAATTTGCCTGCTGGCTTCTGTGGCTTGAGCTAAGGCATCGCTGACCATTTCGAGGATTGACTGCAACTGGACATCGTAAACTGTCATGTCGCTTAAAATTTCCTCGGCTTTGCTCAACAAGTCGGCGGCTGAGGCGCTGTCGCCGTCGTTTTGGTAAAGGGCCTGGTGAACTTTGTAACTCTGCTGCTGCAATTCGACGATGTGGCCCAGGCGGATTGATTCTTGTTCTAACTGTTCGAGTTCGTCGCCGTCTTCGATGTGGGCTTCACTGAGTTCTCGGACTTGGTATTCTAACAAATCCAGTCTTTGCAGCCGCTGCTGTTCTGACTGGCGCCTGCGGTTGAGGGCTGTTTTGGCGGTGCTCGCTCCCAACCAAGCGGTGGTGATTGTCGATCGCGCCTCGGTCAATTTTTTGCCGCCGTACAAGTCGAGCCATTCTCGCTGGAGGGTTTCTTGTCCGAGGTGGACGGTTTGGCCTTGGGCGGTAATTTCCACGAGCCGATCGCGCAGTTGCTCCATTAGCTGGCGGTTGACGAGAATTCCGTTCAAACGCGATCGGCTCCGCAGAGTACCGCTAGAAGCGTTAATTTCCCGGCTGCAAACGGCTAAATTGCCGTCTATGGGTTCGATTTCTTGCTCGAAGAGCCACTTGGCGGCGGATGAGTCGAGTTCAAAGGTAGCCTCCAATATTGCCCGCCCTGCTCCGGTGCGAATCGATCGGCGATCGACTTTCCCGCCCAAAACTGCATCGATCGCATCTAAGATAATCGATTTGCCGGCGCCGGTTTCCCCTGTAAATACGTTCAAACTCGGGCCAAAGTCTAGATCCAGGCGGTCAATTAGGGCAAAGTTTTCGATGCTGAGGGATAGTAACATGGGAAATTGGGAATGGGGAAGGGGTAATTGGGAATTCTAATTTTCAACTACAATACTTGTAATTTTGCCATTTTGGCATTTTCGATCGAGTCTCAACATCAATGCAAAATAAATTTCTGCTGCCCCTTGCTCTATTAAGCTTCGTCCTGATTGGAGCTTTTGGCTGGAAGGTTTACCAAGACAAAGAGCGAGTCTATGAATTAACGCTGGCGACGGGCACAAAAACGGGTAATTATCATCCTTTCGGAGAGGCGCTTGCTGAGGTCGTCGCGCAACAAAATCCGCACATCCGCATTAAAGTTATTGAAACTCAAGGTGCTGAGGAAAATATGCACAAGCTTCAGGCAAATCAGGCTCAGTTGGCGATCGTACAAAACGATACGGCAGCAGTGCCTTCGGCTCGGGTAATTGCTTCGTTGTTCAAGGAAGTTTTTCACTTAATTGTTTCCGAAAAATCTGGGATTCAGAGTGTTGCTGATTTAAAAGGAAAACGTATTGCACTGATGGCTAAAGGCAGCGGCTCTTACAGTTCTTTTGGGTTTATGAGCGAACATTATGGATTGAAAGAAACCGATTTTATATCTACTTCTAATTCTTGGATTGAGGCAGGTAAATTATTTAGTAATGGCGAGGTAGATGCTATTTTTCGGGTACTGCCTCCCGGCAGCGATTTGGTGAGAGATTTGCTGCAAAATACGCGGGGCCGATTAGTGCCGATCGACCAAGGAGCAGCCATGAAAATTAAGTTACCTTACTTGGAAGCGGATGTAATTCCTAAGGGTACTTACAAGGCAGATCCGCCTGTTCCCGATGCAGATTTGGCAACAGTGGGAGTGCAGGCTACTTTGTTGGCCAGGGAGGATGTCAATCCGGAAGTCGTGCGGGAAATTACGCGGATTTTGTTCGAGTACCGCCGCAATTTGGTGGCTGCTAATTCGCTGGCGGCAATGATTAGTCAGCCGGGAGGGAGCGGGGGTTTGGCTTTGCCGCTGCATGAGGGGGCTCAGGCTTATTACGATCGCGAAAAGCCGGATTTTTGGGTAGCTAATTCTGATTTTCTGGCTTTGTGGCTGTCAATCCTCACGCTTTTCGTGTCTTGGCTGTGGCAGTTGCGATCGCGTTTTGTAGAAAAACAAAAAAATCAAGCGGATCAGTTTAATTTGGCGATTTTAAGTTTGATTAAAAAAATCCGCCAAGCGAAAACATTGCAACAAATCGATTTGTTGCAAGAAGAGTTATTTAATATTTTTCAGCAGGTGATTGTGGATCTGGATGAAGATCGCATTGATTCTGATTCGTTTCAATCTTTTACTTTTACTTGGGAAACTGCTATGAAAATTGCGCGCGAGCGAGAAAATATGTTGCGGGATTTGCGGCTGGCTTCAGATAATTTATGATTGTAATTATTATTGGATCGAATATCGATCCATCGGGAAACCGCAGATATCAGGCAGCTCAACCAAGATTAATTTTCAAATAATTTAGGCGAGACAAAACCTAAATGTTTCCAAGCAGCCGCTGTGGCAATTCTGCCCCGACTTGTTCGCTGCAAAAATCCGATTTGCATTAAATAGGGTTCGTACACGTCCTCAATTGTTTGAGTGTCTTCTCCGGTGGAAGCTGCGAGAGTTTCTAAACCCACCGGGCCGCCGTTAAAGTTTTCGATCATTGCTGTCAAAAGAGAGCGATCTGTCCAATCCAAACCTAGCGGATCGACGTTGAACAATTCGAGGGCGACGGATGCAACTTCGGCGTTAATTGGCTTTAAGTTTTTGACTTCGCTGTAGTCTCTGACTCGGCGCAACAAACGGTTAGCAATCCGGGGTGTTCCGCGAGCTCGGCGGGCAATTTCTTCAGCTCCTTCTGGGGTGATTTGAGTGTCGAGAACTTGGGCGCTTCTTTGGACGATTAGACTGAGTTCGTCTATTTCGTAGTAGCGCAGTCTTTGGATTAAGCCGAAGCGATCGCGCAATGGAGATGTCAGCGATCCAACTTTTGTAGTTGCACCTACTAAGGTAAAGGGTTTCAGGGGAATGCTGCGGATTTTGGCGGTTTTTCCTTGACCGATCGTAATATCTAAGCGGCAGTCTTCCATCGCCGGGTAGAGGATTTCTTCGGTAACTTTAGATAAGCGGTGAATTTCGTCGATAAACAGCACGTCGCCTGCTTTGAGGCTCACGAGCAATCCGACAATATCTCGGGGTTTTTCTAGGGCGGGGGCGGTGGTGATTTTGCATTCTACTTCCATTTCAGCCGCTAGAATTAGCGACATTGTGGTTTTTCCTAACCCGGGCGGGCCGTACAGTAACAGGTGATCCATCGGTTCGCCGCGGGATTTGGCTGCTGCAATTGCGATCGCCAAAACTTCTCTCAAGTCTTTTTGTCCGATGTATTCAGCTAAACGCTGGGGCCGGATTTTGTCTTCTTGTTTGTTGTTGATTTCGTCTGGTAATTCTTGGGATTCCAGCAAGGATTGTGTCTGGGGTTTGACGGCTTTTTTGCGGGTGGCTGGGGCTATGTCTTCGGGTAGATTTGGATCGGGGGGCTGTTGTTTGGAGGAGATAATTGCCATATTTATTTGCGCTCGCGCGACAGGGATTGTTTACAATTACTAGCAGAATGTTGACAATTATTGAGTTCGTTATGAGTATCCCATCTTCTTTACTAGCACCGGAAAGTATAACTTTTGAGGGGGCGATCGAGCTGACTCAATCTTTACTTTCGCTGATTGAAGCCGATTCCCTACGGGATAGCTACGCTTCACGACTTTTAGAGGCTGAGATCGAACAAGCTGTTACATCTCTGGTGAAAACGCAGAATGGTGCTAGAGGTTTTTTTGTCACCTATCTGACGGACGATTCACTCGTAGCAGACCGGCCGTCACCCGGAGTTGTCGAGGCGCTGCGATCGGCTCCTGAGATCGTAGCAGAACTGCTGGTGAAAAATGTGGCGATGTCCTCGGCTATGGTGTTGCATCATTCGCGCCATCAAAATCAGGAGATGGCAGCGAGTTCTGCTAGAGTGCAGGAGCGATCGCGCAATTTGATTGAGATGCTGCAACTGCCAGCCTGTCAAACTGTAGCGTCGCAAATGCTGGCAAGTGTGCAGAATGCTAGCGGCGAGTACGAGGAATTTTTTCGGCGCTGGGGCTACGACGAAGAGCAAAGACGAGCGATCGGTGCGGCAGTGCGATCGGCGATCGGCTAAAATAACTAACCGGCGATTCCCGCTGCTGGGGTGACAGATGCTTGATCAAAGCGGCGGGGCTGTGGAATAATTGCGGTTTAACAAAAGCTGCACGATTGTAGCTGGAGTTGATTTAGGTGTGATGGTAGTGAACGAGGGCGAAAAAATTGCACAGAACGGTGAAAGGAGTTGCCCAAAAAGCCCGAACAGTCGGCGGCAGGCTGCCGGCAAGCAGCCAGCGGTGGGCGAATTTCAATCTGCTGCTAACATTGGTGCGGCGGGACTTAGAAGCTCAATATAAAGGCTCGATTCTGGGCAATTTGTGGCCGCTGCTGAATCAGCTATCGCAATTGGTGATTTACACATACGTATTCTCGATCGTCCTTAAGGTAAAACTGAAGCTGGCAGGTTTCCCGGAAAACAGCGACATCACATTCGGAGTCTGGCTGTTTGCAGGTTTGTTACCTTGGAGTGCATTTACCAGCGGTTTGATCAAGTCGGGAGTATCGGTGGTAGGGCAGCCGAATTTAGTGAAAAAAGTGGTATTTCCCCTCGGTTTGCTGCCGCTAGTCCCGATTTGTACAGCTTTTATTGAAAGTTCTATCGGTTTAGCAGCTTTGATCGCGATCGTAGCAGTGTCAACGCAAAAGCTCAACGCTACTTTACTTTTGCTGCCTCTGGTTTGGGTGCCTCAGTTATTGATTACAGCCGGCTTGGGATATTTGACGGCGGGCTTGACGGTGTTTTTGCGAGACATTCCCCAGACTTTAGGTGTTATTCTAAATTTTTGGTTTTATCTGACGCCGATCGTCTATCCAGCATCGATCATCCCGGAAGAATGGCGAGTTTGGATATTTTGGTTGAATCCAATGGCGGCAATCTCGGAGGTTTACCGAGATTTGATACTGCTTGGAGAAGTCAAGCACTGGGGCGAATGGGGTGTCGCCACGCTGATTTCTGCTGCTATATTTTGTGGAGGTTTTGCGGTTTACCGGCGTTTGCGTCCCGCTTTTGCCGACGTGCTGTAAATTAGTTTGAGAATGAAAGTTAACCTAAAATCTCAAATCCCAATCAACGTTTGTAGTCAGGACTTGCATTCCTCATGCAAATCTCAGGGCTGGCATTCCGATCGCTCAAACCTATGTTTTGTCCCAGGGGACATAAGATCCATCTCAACTCTAAAACCTCAAATCTAAAATCGGATGACAGAAAATGTAATTTCACTAAAAAATGTTTCCAAATGCTTTAAGCGGTACGATCGCCCTGGAGACCGCTTAAAGGAAATTATTTATCCCAGCAAAAAACTCGCTGACGAATTTTGGGCGCTACACGACATCAATATCGACATTCCTCAGGGACAAACTCTGGGAATCGTCGGCCGTAACGGTTCGGGAAAAAGCACTCTTTTGCAAATAATTGTAGGAACCCTGACGCCTACCGCCGGCAGCGTGGAGGTGAAAGGGCGAGTCTCGGCTTTGTTAGAACTCGGAAGCGGGTTCAACCCAGAATTTACCGGGCGGCAAAATGTATTTTTCAACGCTCAGATACTGGGCTTCAATCAAAAAGAAACAGCAGAAAAGTTTGACGAAATAGCTAGTTTTGCCGATATTGGAGATTTTATCGACCAGCCGGTCAAAACTTATTCTAGCGGTATGTTTGTCAGGCTAGCTTTTGCCGTGGCGACGAGCGTCGAGCCGGATATTTTGGTGGTTGACGAGGCGCTTTCGGTGGGCGACGAAGCTTTTCAGCGCAAGTGTTTTGCTCGCCTGCAAAGCATTCAGGAAGGCGGCGGCACGATTTTATTTGTTTCTCACGCTGCTACTTCTGTGGTACAACTTTGTACCTCGGCGATTTTAATGGATAGCGGTGAATTGCTGCTGGCTCATTCGCCAAAGGTAGTAATTTCTAAGTATCAAAAGCTGATTTATGCCGATCCGGATTTGGTTGTGGGGTTGAAGTCGGATATTCGATCTCTGAACCAACTGACAAAGCAGGAAACCGAAGAAAACCTTGAGGATGCTAATTTAGAAAGCACCAAAACGGAAGTTAAACCCGATCAACATTTCTCCAAACCCAAGGAATATTACGATGAATTTTACGATCCGGGAATGATACCGTCGAATACGGTGAGGTATCCGTCTCGTGGAGCGGAAATTATCAACCCCCGCATCGAGACGCTGAAGGGAAAAATCGTAAATCACTTGCTGGGGCGTCAAGATTATATTTACACTTACTCTGTCACGTTTGCGCGCTCAACTTCTAAAGTTAGGTTTGGAATGTTGATTAAAACAATCAGCGGTTTTGAGTTAGCTGGTGCATCTTTGAAGGCTTCGAGTCAGTCAGTTAGATATGTGGAAGCGGGAACGACAATTGTTGTGAAGTTTCACTTTAAATGTTTGCTGAATCCGGGAGTTTATTTTTTGAATGCAGGGGTAGTGGGAACGGTGGATGGGGATTTAACTTATCTCGATCGCTGCGTAGATGTGGCGATGTTTAGAGTTCAATCTTGTACGGAGTCCTGCGGTAACGGCATCGTTGACTTGCTGATCGAACCGTGTTTAACTGTTGTTAATTCTGAGGCTATGGTGCCAGAGGCGTCAACCGAAGTTATCTAAAATTTAGTGAAAATAATGAGCGAGATTGATTTTAATTCCGTTGAAAATCCGGTAATCAAAACGTTTATTCGAGAACAAGCTAAGTTTCCCGAAGATTTTAAACCGAATATCTGCGAAGACGATGAAATGTATTTGTTTGCTCTGAGCAATACTAAGGACGATCGCGATCGGGCTTTGGTGCGCTATTATTCCCTGGGCCGTCGCATCCTGGATACCGTCAAACAAGTTGTGGACTGGCATTTTGGCAGTTTTGACAACGTACCGTCTTTTCTAGATTTTGCCTGCGGTTACGGGCGATTTACGCGGTTTTTGATTCAAGAAATTCCTCCGGAACGAATTTGGGTTTCCGATATTTATGCTAACGCGGTCAAGTTTCAAAGTGAATACTTCGCTGTCAGCGGTATTGTCTCGACGGGGAAACCAGAAAATTATTTAATAGAGCGAAAATTTGACTGCATTTTGGCTAATTCTTTTTTCAGCCATATGCCGGAAAGAACTTTTACCAGTTGGCTGCAAAATTTGTACGATTTGTTGACTCCTCAGGGCATTTTGATGTTCAGCGTTCACGATGAGTGTTTGCGGGCTGCTCATGTGGAAATGCCGGCCAGCGGTATTTTATTTAGTCCCCTCAGCGAAAGTCAGTCTTTGGATAAGGAGGAATACGGCACTACTTATGTAACCCAAAAGTTTGTCAAAGACATGGTGGCGAAGGTTAGCGGTGGCAAAGCTTTTGTACACCGCATCGAAAAAGGCATTTGCAGGTTTCAGGATTTGTATCTGGTTACAAATGAGCTAAATAGAGATTTTTCGGAGTTGAAATTTAACCACCACCCCGAAGGATATATTGATGTTGCGGCTTTTACAAATAACGAGAATTTGTATCTGGAAGGATGGGCGGCAGATATGAATGTCGGCGGTAAGATTGAGGAGGTGCAAGTGCTGGTAAACGGCAAGTTAGTGCAGAGGTGCGAGCCTTTTTACGATCGCCCGGATGTGGCCGGACATTTTGAAAGCGAGCTCGCTTTGCAGTCGGGGTGGAACTGTTTTTTACCTAAAAATACTGTGGGGGCGCAGGATGTGCTGACAGTCAAAGCCATCAATAACTGCGGTGGGGAATGGATTATGGACAATTGCACTGTGGAATCCCTTGTGGGTCAAAGGCAATCGCAGTATTTGTTGGGTTCTACCCAGACCAAACTCAAATTAGTTGAGACTAAGTTAGTAGAGGCTCAATTAAAATGGGAGCTAAGTGAAAACAATTTAATGATTACAGACACTAAGTTGGCAGACTCACAAAAAAAATTGCAAGAAACCCAAAATCAGTTAATTTCAACTCAAAGTCAGTTAGAGCAAACTCAAAGTCAGTTAATTTCAGCGCAAATGCAGTTGGAACAAACTAAAAATCAGCTAAGCAATCTCAAGCAAGAATTAAACAAATCGCAAACTCGGGTTGTGGCAATGGAAAGCAGCAAGTTTTGGAAGATCAGAAGCGCGTGGTTTCAAGTCAGGCGTTCGCTGGGCTTAGCAGGAGAATAAGACAAGAGTATTTGAGATTTTGGATGGGGGAGAGATGGTGGACTAAGTGTTGGGATATTACCTAAGGTTGCATTTTGGGGTAAATAGGGTAACGAGTAAAAAAAAACTGTGGGCATTAGGGTGAGGGAGAGAAATTGTGAGTATAAATGACAGCAAACCGTCGGTTTTTATTGTGACTGGAATGCACCGTTCTGGTACGTCTTTAACGGCTTCTTTGTTTCAGAAAGTCGGGGTTGATATTGGCAAAAAGTTGGTGGGCCCGGCAGACGGAAATGTCAAAGGTCATTTCGAGAATGTTGATTTTGTGGAGTTTCACAAGCGTGTTTTACGATCGCACGGTATAGATGAACTCGGCTGTACGTTTGAAAAAACGATTCCGGTAGCAGCGTCAGATGTGGAAATCGCCAAACGGGCGATCGCCCAAAACCAACTTCCTCACAACCACTGGGGCTGGAAAGACCCGCGAACCGCCTTGTTTTGGGATTTTTGGCTGAAGTTGCTCCCCGAAGCCAATTTCATCTGCGTTTATCGATCGCCCTGGGAAGTAGTCGATTCGCTGTACCGCCGGGGAACCGATGTTAGCTTGCTGCAAAATCCCCAAATGGCAGTAAAAATGTGGATTCACTACAACCAAAAAGTCTTAGAATTGTGCGAAGGTTTTCCCGATCGCTGTCTGCTAGCCAACGTTTACCCGATCGGCAACACTCCGGAACTTTTTATCGATCGAGTCAACGACAAATTTAACGTTAATTTAAGTGCAATACCTGCCGACAATTTTGAAGAATCTTTATTAATCAACGATATTGTCAAAAGCCACAAACCGAGTTTAATAGAACAATATTTTCCCGAAGCACTAGAACTATATCAAATATTGGAATCCCGAGCCAAAAATCTCAGCAGCGAATCGAACTTTGCCGATAAAAATATTCATTTCCCAGCATCTGCTGTCGGGGCTTTTGAAGATTGGCTAAAAATTCGCTTGCTGGAAAAACAGCAAAAAACCAGCAATTCCGAAGTCAAACAATGGCAAGAACAATTTCAACAAGCCCAGACGAAAGTGTTGGGAATGGAGAGAGAATTAGGAGAAACTCAAGTACAGCTTGCGGGCAAAGAAGCGAATTTTCAAGAAGCTTTAGCAAAACTGCTCGGATTAGAAACAGAATTAGGACAAACTCAAGCACAGCTTGCAGGCAAAGAATCGCAATTTCAAGCAGCTTTAACAAAAGTCTTGAAATTAGAAGCAGAATTAGGTCAAACTCAGGTACAGCTTGCAGGTAAAGAAGCGAATTTTCAAGAAGCTTTAGCGAAACTGCTCGGATTAGAAACAGAATTAGGACAAACTCAAGCACAGCTTGCAGGCAAAGAATCGCAATTTCAAGCAGCTTTAGTAAAAGTCTTGAAATTAGAAGCAGAATTAGGGCAAAGCCAGGTAAAAATAGAAGAAAAAGAATTTAATATTCAGGAAAAATCAGCCCAATTGCAGCGGTGGGAAACATTACAAAGTCAAACTGAGGAAAAATTAAATCAAACTCTGCAAGACTTAGAACAATCTCGCCAAGAAACAGAAATAAGTCGGGCAGAAATTGCTGAAATCAAGTCTTCTGACTGGTGGCAACTGAGAGAAAAATGGTGGGAATTTCAGCGCCGAATCCGCGACTTGTTCCCGAAATTTGTATTTTCGTTAGACAAACCCACTACTTGGCAAGTTTGCGATGCCCGCGTGGAAATTGTGGGCTGGGTTTTTCACACCCAAAAACAGATTAAAGCAGTCCGCGCTAGAATAGAGGGTCAGAGTTTTCCCGCTGTTTACGGCATCGAAAGAAACGATATAGCACTGGCACACTCGAATGTTCCGGCGGCGATTGAAGCGGGTTTTACGATTGAATTGGAAGCACCAGCCGGACGGCACGAAGTGGTGCTGGAAGCGCAAGACGATCGCGGTAAATGGCACTTGTTAGCAGCTTATCCGTTGTTGGTGTCAACGATTCAAGCATCGTTAGATGTACCAGTAGTTTGGGAACAGCGTCAAGGTCAAATTTTGTTTGCAGGTTGGTGCTGTCACCACGATCGCAAAATTGTTAAATTAAGCTTGTTGTGCGGCGATAATTCTGTAGAATGCGCCTATGGTTTGCGGAGAAAAGATGTCGGCGAAGTGTTTCCTGACTGGATTAACAGTTCCGAAAGCGGCTTTGAAGCCCTGGTCAATTTGCCTCCGGGGGAATGGCACGTTTCTCTGCAAGCTGAGTTAGATAACGGGGAAATTTTGTATTTTCAAGCGCCGCAAATATTGACTGTACGGCGCTACCATATCTGGCAGCGAAGTGCTGATAAATTTGAGGAATTTTCGAGCTTTGTAGAGGCAATCAGGCAGCGGGCGAGGGAGAGAAAGCAGCGTCTGGGTAGAATTGTGCCGATGCCTTGGGAAATTGTCAAGGTAATGCGCCAGTTTGGCAAGATTTACCGACAGCAAAAACTGTTGACTGCGCCGGGGGATTTGCTGCCGCCTGCGGGTTTTGTGGTGCCGAAACCGATTGATAGGTACGATGCTTGGCTGGAGGTGAATCAGTGGAACGATCGCGCGCGCGATTACCTGATTTCTCGGTTAAAATCTTGCCGGGAACCGCTGCCGAAAATTTCTGTGGTCATGCCGGTGTACAATCCGGAGATAGATTTTCTCGATCGCGCGATCGACAGCGTAATCGCTCAAGTTTATGCTAACTGGGAACTCTGCATCGCGGACGATCGCAGTACCGACGCTACGGTTGCTGACACTTTGAAAGATTGGGCCGAAAAGGACGATCGTATCCGCATCACATTTCGCACCGAAAACGGCAATATCAGCGCCGCCACCAACAGCGCCGCCGCCCTCGCCACAGGCGATATCATCCTGTTTTTAGACAACGACGACGAACTAACTCCCGACGCCTTAGGCGAAGTCGCCCTATATTTTGCCACCCATCCCACCACCGATTTTCTCTACTCAGACGACGACAAAATCGACACCAAAGGTCGCCGTTTTGCCCCACAATTCAAACCGCAATGGTCGCCAGAACTGCTACTTTCCTATATGTATCTCGGTCATTTGTGCGCCGTCAGAAAACATATTTTTGAAGAAATAGGCGGTTTGCGCCTCGGTTTTGAAGGCTCGCAAGATTACGATTTTGCCTTAAGAGCAACCGAAATTTCTCGCCACGTCGCGCACCTGCCTTTAGTGCTGTATCACTGGCGAACAGCACCCGGTTCTACAGCCATATCTGGGGCCGCCAAACCCGCCAGTTTTGGCGCAGGTCAAAAAGCAATTCAAGAGGCACTCAACCGCCGAAAAATTAATGGCAATGTCGCTCAGCACGCCTGGGCTACCAAAGAAAACTTGGGCATATTTGCCCAGGACTTCCCCGATGACGGCCCCTCAGTAACAGTAATTGTCCCGACTAAAAATCAGTTTAAATTGCTGAAGGCCTGTCTCGATTCTCTGGAAGCTACCACCTACAAAAACTTTCAAATTGCCGTCATCGACAACGAAAGCGACGATCCGAAAACCCTAGAATATTTAAAAGAATTAACCTGCCAAGTTTTGCGGATTAAAAATCCTGGTGGTAAGTTTAGTTTTGCGGCAATTAACAACCGGGCTGTGGAAAAAGTTGACAGCGAATACGTGTTGTTTTTGAACAACGATACTGAGATAATTAACCCACGCTGGCTGAGTCAAATGGTGGGATACGCTCAAATTGACGGCGTTGGTGCAGTGGGCGCGCGGCTGTTATATCCCGACGGCAGAATTCAGCACGCGGGTGTAATTCACGGCTTGCATCACGGTTTGGCGGGTCACGCTTTTAAGCTGATGAACAGTGACAATCGAGGCTATCTTTCGCAAGCGATGGTAACGCGAAATTACTCGGCGGTAACTGCTGCGTGTACGATTACTCCGCGTCAGTTGTTCTTAGAATTGGGCGGTTTTGATGAGGATGATTTTGCTGTTGCTTACAATGATGTCGATTACGGCTATCGATTGTTGGAACGGGGTTATCGGTGTGTTTATTGTCCGGATGCCGAGTTGTTGCACAAGGAGGGAACTTCGAGAGGTTTTACTGACAATCCTCTGGAAGTTGCGGCTTTTCGGCGCAAATATGCGGGAAGAAATGACAGTTTTTACAGTCCTCATTTGTCTTTGGAAGATGAGTATTTTCATATTCAACCCCGACGGGTGTTTATGCAGGGAGAGGGAAAGAAGGAAGAAGGAAGAGGGAAGAAGGAAGAAGGAAGATTAGCAACGGATTTTGTAGCGGATTTAACGGATGTCACTGATGGAAGGGACAAGGGAGAGTTACAATTTGTTGATTCTGGTTTGTTGTCAGTAGCAAAGGCAAATAATTCTATTCATCCTGTTAGGGTTTTGATGTGCAGCAATTCGTTGGATTTTACGGGGGCGCCGCTGCATCAGTACGAGATTGCGGTGAAGTTGGCGGCTGAGGGTGCGATTTTGCCGATCGTACTTTGCGCCACAGACGGGCCACTGCGTCAAGCTTACGAACAGCAGGGAATTAAAGTAATAGTGCACGACAATCCCCTCGAACATATCTACCAACGCGATGCTTACGATGAAGCTATCCGCAGTTTTAGCCAGGAAATAGAAAGTTTAAAAGTTGATGCAATTTATGCCAATACTTTAGAAAACTTTTTTGTAGTTGACGCCGCGCACCACATCGGAATTCCCGTAGTGTGGAACGTGCACGAAAGCGAACCATGGCAAACTTATTTTAACCGATTTGGTTCGGAGATTGCGGCGAGAGCCCTAGAGTGTTTCCGCTTTCCTTACAAGGTAATTTTTGTGGCGGATGCAACGCGGGACAGATATTTGTCTCTCAACAGCCACCACAATTTTAAAGTGATTCACAACGGCTTAGATTTGAGCAAACTGGAAAATTCCGAGAAGTCAGAAGAGGCTAGACAAACTTTAGGTGTAGCAGCCCAAGATGTCGTATTATTGCTGTTGGGGACAGTCTGCGAACGTAAAGGCCAGCAAGATTTAGTTCAAGCGCTTTCACTTTTGCCCGACAAATGGCACAATAAGATTAGATGTTTCATTGTGGGCGATCGGCCGAGTATTTACAGCAACAAATTAGCCGATATGGTCGCCCAACTGCCGGCCCAGTTGCGACAGAGAGTGACAGTAGTCCCGGAAACTGGGGAACCAGGAAAATATTACAAAGCGGCGGATATATTTGTTTGCACTTCTCGCGTTGAAAGTTTTCCGCGAGTGATTTTGGAGGCGATGGCTTGCGACTTACCAATTATTACATCGCCAGTTTTTGGAATTAAGGAACAAGTGAGGCCGGGAATTAACGGTTTGTTTTATACGCCCGATCGCCCAGACGAATTAGCCGCCGCTTTGATCAGCTTATTGGAAGATAAATCATTGCGCCAGCAGTTAGCTGAAAATGCTAAATATGTCTTGGATTCACTCAATACTTTTGAGGAGATGACTCAAGCTTATGCGGAGATTTTTTGCGAAGCCTATTTTGCGAAGAAATAAACGTTCAAGAAGATTCAAAGGTCAAAAGTATGCGATCGAATTCCTCTGATATACAAGATGAAAATACCGAGAAACAAACAGCTCAAACCAACAGCGAATCTCACCCCAACCCTGTGATTTCTCAGGAGAGTAACTGGTTGTCGAATCCGATTATTGAAAAAGCTGTAAATTATCGGCTATCTGGCGGAAAAACAGAAGGTTACTGGTTAACCTGGCTAGTAAATAGCTTCTTCAAAAAGCAACGGTTCGATAATCTTTTGTCTGTGGGTTGCGGAGTCGGAAATCAGGAAATCCTGATGGCGAAACTAGGATTGGCCCGCCACATAGACGCCTTTGATTTATCCGAAACTTCTTTAAAAATTGCGAAAAAAGATGCCGCCGCAGCGGGAGTCAAGATTAATTTTTATCAAGATGACTTTAATTCATTTACTATAGACACCAACAAAAAATACGATTTAGTTTTTTGCTCTGGCTCGCTGAATCACGTCCAAGAAATAGAACGATGCTTATCAACCATTCAGAAATGTTTAAAGCCCAATGGATATTTTATTGTCAATGAATACATAGGAGATTGCTATAATATATACAATGAAAATCAAGTCAATTTAATCGATCGCATTTACAAATGTTTTGACGGCACCCTCAAGTCGGGAACAACTGAAACCTTTGCCAGTCAAAGCATTGAGACAGCGTTGACTAAATATCCTTCAAAAGCAATCCGCTCAAAGCTGATACTGCCTTTCTTGAAATTCTACTTTGATATCGAAGTATTGAATCAAGCCGGTGGGGGTCTTCTTCACGAAATGTACCCTTTGCTAAATCGCGATCGACTGTCAGATGGAGATCCAAAAAATGAAACAATTGTCAAGTTATTACTGGAGATGGAAACAATCTTAATGGATTTGCCGGGAGGACTCTCAAGTGATTTTTGTTTGTGCATTCTGAGACATAAAAATCCAAAAATTTTAGAAAAATTGTGGCTGGGAATGTGGAGGAAAGCCAATCGTGGTAAACTTATTTTAACAAGTTTGGTTCGCAGATGGCGGCGAGAGCTTTAGAGTGTTTCCAATTTGGCGGGTGATTTTGGTGTTGGATGCAGCGCAAAAAAATATTTCTCTCTCCATAGCTAGCACATTTTTACAGAGATTCACTTCCCCTAAAATTTTTTCCCAAAGCTGATTTTATCAAAAAATATACGTTCAATGCAACTCAAGATTTAAAAAAAGTATGTTATCAAATTCTGAAAACAGACAACATGAAAAAGCCCATAAATTAACAGCTAAAAAATACTGGGAATCTAGCCCAACAGGCGGATTTACCAAGGAGGGTTACTGGTTATCCAATCCGATTATCGCCCAAGCTATAAATTATCGGCTATCAGGCGGACAAACAGAAGGTTACTGGTTAACCTGGCTAGTAAATAGCTTTTTTAATAATCAACGGTTCGATAATCTTTTGTCTGTGGGTTGCGGAGTGGGAAATCACGAAATTTTGATGGCGAAATTAGGATTGGCCCGCCACATAGACGCCTTTGATTTTTCGGAAACTTCTTTAGAAATTGCGAGAAAAGACGCAGCCGCAGCGGGAGTAGAGATTAATTTTTATCAAGACGACTTTAATTTATTTGTTTTAGATAAGAATAAAAAATACGATCTAGTTTTTTGCTCGGGTTCGCTGCATCACGTCAAAGAAATCGAACGATGTTTGTCAATTATTCAGAATTCTTTAAAACCGGATGGATATTTTATTGTCAACGAATACATCGGAGATTGCTATAATATATACAATCCAAATCAACTCGATTTGATTAATCGCATTTACAGATGTTTTGACTCAAAGCTTAGATCGGGAACAAGTGAAATATTTTTAAGTCCAAGTATTGATAAAATATTTGCGAAAGATCCTTCAGAAGCAGTCCGGTCAAAACTGATACTTCCTTTCTTAAAATTATACTTCAATGTGGAAGTATTGAATCAAGCCGGTGGTGGTTTGCTTCACGAAATTTACCCTTTGTTAGATCACTGTCAGCTTTCTGACGGGTCTCCAAAGAGTGAAACAATTGTCAAACTATTGCTGGAGATTGAGAAAATATTAATGGATTTGCCGGGAGGACTCCCAAGTGATTTTTGTTTGTGTATTCTGAGACATAAAAAGCTAAAAACAATGGAAATAACACCGCCTAAAATAGACTACGAAGCCGCATGGGACAGCTACGCCACAGAATGGAATAAAAATAATCCTGAACTGGCTTATCTGGGCGATGAATGGGTGGGAAAAGGTGCGGGTGCAGCCAACTCATTAGCGGAATATGAAGCGCTGATCGAACAGGAATTTATTGCACCGTATATCACAAAAGAACATAGTGTTTTAGAAATCGGTATCGGTGGCGGAAAAACGGGTTCGCTGTTACTGAAACATTGCGATCGCCTAATTTGCGCCGACATTTCCAGTCAAATGCTGCAAGCCGCCCGATCGCGCTTGGGAACAGATCGCGTTTCCTACGTCAAACTCGACGGTTTAACACTAGACGGCATCGCCCCGGCTGGTGCGGACGTGTGTTTTTGCTACGATACAATGGTACACGTAGAGCCTGTGGACATATTCAACTATTTAACTCGAATTCCCAAACTGCTGCGGGGCGATCGCATTTGCGTCTTCCACCACGGCAATATTCTCAGCGAATTAGGGTGGCAAAAATTTGCCGACGAGTGGGACAAAAACTTGCTGGGACGCCGAGATGGCACTGCATTCTCAGTAATGACAGATACAATTATGGAAAAATTTCTCAACCATTTAAACTATGAAATCATCCTGAAAAACACATCATCCGTACCCCGAGATTGCGTCTGGATCTGCAAAGCGCCACCCTACAAGGAATAAAATTAAAGCTTTTACTCGCAGTTAAATACTGAGTTTCTGCTAACAACTGCCAACTGAGAGGGCGGGCACGGGGGCACCGCCCCTACCAACTGCCAACTACCAACTGCCAACTGCCAACTGCCAACTGCCAACTGCCAACTGCCAAATGAAAGCATTATTTCTCCACCCCAACTTCCCCGCGCAATACCGCCACATTATCACGGCTTTAGGCGCAGATCCCAAAAATAAAATTGTTTTCGGAACTAAAAACGAGCGTCCCGAATGGAACATTCCCGGAGTTACCAAAGCAGCATTTACCCCCAGCCGCGAACCTAACCCGCAAACTCACCAATACGTGCGTCCTTTAGAAAGTGCCGTCATCTACGGACAAGCCGTATTTAGAATGGCCGAACAACTCAAAGCAGATGGTTTCGTACCCGATGTGATCTGCGGACATTCTGGTTGGGGGCCGACACTGTTCGTCAAAGAAGCTTTTCCCAATACGCCACTATTGTGTTATTTTGAGTGGTTTTATCACGCGATCGGTTCCGACGCAGATTTCGATCCGGCGGAACCTTTAACAGTTGACGACATGGCGAGAATTAGAATCAAAAATGCGCCGATTCTGATCGATTTATACTCTTGCGATTGGGGTTTGTCGCCGACTTATTGGCAGCGATCGCAATTTCCGCCAGAATTGCAACAAAAACTGTCCGTACTCCACGACGGCGTAGACACCGATTACTTCAAACCAGATCCAGGCGCTAAACTAATTTTGCCTAACTTAGATTTGTCCGGCGTTGATGAAATTGTCACCTACGTATCGCGCGGGATGGAACCATATCGGGGCTTTCCAGAGTTCATTGAGTCGATCGCCTACGTGCAAGAACGCCGCCCCAACTGTCACGTTGTAATTGTTGGTTCAGACAGAGTTTGTTACGGTCGTTCTTTACCAAACGGCGAGTCTTACAAAGACCATATGCTCAAAAAAGTGCCGCTAGATATGTCGCGAGTACACTTTGTCGGGCCGCTACCTTACGGACTGTATTTAAAAGTAATTCAAGCATCAGACGTACACGTTTATTTAACCAGACCTTTCGTGTTATCTTGGTCGATGATTGAATCTTTATCAGCAGGATGTTTAGTCATCGGTTCTGACACCGGGCCGGTGAGAGAAGTTATCCGCGATGGAGAGAACGGCTTGCTAGTCGATTACTTCTCGCCGAAACAAGTAGCCGATCGCATCGACGAAGTTTTAGACCATCCTACCCGCATGGCAGAAATTCGCGTCAAGGCTCGTCAAACCGCCCTAGAACGTTACAATTTAACTCAAATGCTGCCGCAGCACTTACAATTGATCGAGCAAGTAGCCAATCGTTCTATGCCGCCGACAGTTGGTATGCAGCCAGAAAGGGAATTAGCCGCATCTTTTGGAGTGAGAATTTAGTCGGTATTAAAAAGTGTAGTTTACCTCTTGCAAAAATAGCTAGGAACAGGCAAGATGCCTGTTCCACAAAAAACCTTTTTTTCTTGTGGAATGGGCATCTTGCCTGTTCCAAAATTTGATTAAAAGGACTTTTGCAAGATATCTAGTAGTAGTCGGCGGTTGAAACCGCCCCTACACAAACAAAACCCGCCTCCGCGGGTTGAAGAGTTAGTTTGGTATTAAAGCAATCTGTCGGCATCCTACATAATCTTAGGCACTTTGAAAAACTCCCCATCGCGATCGGGAGCACCAGCCAAAATGCTCTCGCCGTTAGCAAAAGGTTGCAAATCGTCCGATCGCATGACATTGCTAACATCGATCGCCCGAGTTGTCGGTTTTACCTTACTCGTATCCAGTTCGCTCAACTGCTCAAAATAATCCAAAATACCGTTCAGTTGACCAGTAAACTGCTCTTCTTCCTCCGGCGTTAATTCCAATCGAGCTAAATTCGCTACTTTCCGAACTTCTTCTTTGTCAATCATAATAATCTGGAATTGGGAATTGGGAATTGGGAATTGGTCATATCATATCCGGTCGATTACCATACTAAAAAATGGTTCGTAGTGCGTCCTGGCGTCCGCATCCAAAGAAGGACTAAACCTTACTACAAACCTGCATCCAAAGAAGGACTAAAGTCCTCACTACAAACCAATCTTATTATGGGAGTTCTAGGAGCGCACGATATAACAACCGAGGTTAAAAATACACATCAATCTGCGATCGCCCTGTCGTCTTCAGCCAATTCTGCACCTCAATGTAATTGTTCGGCGCCAAGCGAATAGCCTCCTTCCAATAATCAGCAGCTTTGTCGAACAGCCCTTCCGCCCCTTCAACATTGCCAGCTTCCTTTTCCTTTTCGCCTTGATAGTGATAAATCACAGCAATATTGTTTAGGGCTTGCGGCATTCTCGGATTGAGTTCCAGCGCTTCGCTGTAATACTCCAAAGCTTTATCGTGTTCGCCGTTGCTAGTATGGATCAGACCCATATTGTACAAGACATAACTGCGATCGTAAGGATCTTCCTCCAGCTTCAGCGCTTCATGATAATTGTCCAGCGCTTCAGCATATTCGCCATCAGCTTGAGCCGACATACCATCCCGATAATAAGCAAAAGCTTCCTTAGCCTGCTTTTTTGCCGGCATAATCTTCAGAATGATATCGGCCATTACCGTGAAACTTTTGTCAATAAAGTTATCGTTGCGTTGAGTTCTGGGCATAATTCAATTCTTTGGTTAGTGGCTGAGCGGGAAAATTAGCCTGTAAAGTTTTCGTATTAAGACTTTTGCAACTGTTTGGGTTGAGAGTTGCGCCGAGGACGTTCTCAAACGGCGATCGCACACAACGGCAAACCTGTAAACACGCGCTTGCCAGGTAAAACTCGTGTAAGTCTCATCTATTTTAAAGAACTATTGCCAGACTTGCAAAAAAAACCACATTTCTTTAACCTATTTGCCGTGCTCTGCGGGCGATCGGGCAAGACATAGCAAGATTTCGCCCCAAAGTCAAGGGTGCCAGCAAAAAGTTTTATAAACTAGGCAGTCAAAACGGGATCGAATGCCCGCAATATATAATAAAAAAAACGGGTAATTTTTAGAGAGAGAAACCTATGGCTCCGAATCCCACCATTATGCAAGCAGTCGAACAACTTGGCTACCGCGTTACGGTTGGAGACGTGGCGGCAAAAGCAGGATTAGATATCAATTTTGCCCAGCGAGAATTGTTAACCCTCGCCTCCGAAGCAGGCGGCAACCTGCAAGTAGCAGAATCCGGCGACATTGCCTACCTATTTCCCAACAACTTTCGAGATATTTTGCGAAACAAATTCTGGCGCTTGCAGTTGCAGGAATGGTGGCAAAAAATCTGGAAAATTCTATTTTACTTGATTCGGATATCTTTTGGCCTACTGCTGGTAGCTTCCATCCTCTTAATTGTTGTCTCTATCACGCTTTTAATCTCCAGCATGAACAGCGACAATAACGGGGGAGGCGGCGACAGCGGGGGAGGCGGTGGAGGTGACGGAGGCGGTGGCTTTTTCTTTTTTCCCTACTTCTGGAATGACTTAATCTGGATATTTTACTGGAATCATGACGAACCTTCCTACCAGCGATCGCGCGTCAGCGGCCAAAAACCCGAGATGAGTTTTCTCGAAGCAGTTTTCTCCTTTATATTTGGAGACGGGAATCCTAATAAAAATCTAGAAGAGCGCAAGTGGAGCAATATTGCCGCCGCAATTCGCAATAACCGAGGCGCCGTCGCCGCCGAACAAATTGCGCCCTATCTCGACAATCTGGGGCAGGGATACGCCAGAGAATACGAAGAATATATGCTACCAGCCCTCGCGCGCTTTGACGGGCTCCCCGAAGTCAGTCCCGAAGGGCAAATAATCTACCATTTTCCGCAACTGCAAACCACGGCTATCCTACAAAATCCCGAACCAGTAACAGCTTATTTGCGAGAAATGCTGTGGCGTTTCAGCCAAGCTAGCTCCGGCCAAGTCATGCTCGCAGCAGGGTTAGGAGCCGTCAATCTTGTCGGTGCGTTAGTTTTGGGGAATCTATTGACTAAAAGTGCGATCGCCAGTGGATTTATCGGCTTCGTCAGCGGTATTTATCCAATGCTACTGATTTACGGCGTCGGATTTCTGACAATTCCCCTAATTCGCTACTTCTGGATTCAGTGGAAAAATAGCCAGATAGAAGCTCGAAATCAAGAGCGGCAGCAGCGAGCCATGTTATTAAACCAACCCGATGCCAACTTGCAGCAAAAATTAGCCTACGCCCGGGAATTTGCCGCCGAAAACGTTCTGACGGGAGAAGACCTAGCTTATACCACAGAAACCGAATTAACGCAACAAGAACTAGAACAATCAGCAAAAATAGATGCTGAGTGGCAGCGGCGAATTGGGCGATCGGACAACTAATAATAGATGACAAAAAACAGGTGTCTGTGGTTAAGCTAGGTTAAGCGGAAATCTGGCACTATTTTCAAGAACAGACTTTCTGGCCAGTTTCACAAATAAATATATTAATTCTTGTGGAATGGGCTTCTAGCCCCTGCCCGTTCCCCAAGCAAACAAATATATTGATTCTTGTGGAACGGGCTTCTAGCCCGTCCCCGTTTTCCAAGCAAAAAAATATATTGATTCTTGTGGAATGGGCTTCTAGCCCGTTCCAGTTCCCCAAGCAAATATATTGATTCTTGTGGAATGGGCTTCTAGCCCGTTCCAGTTCCACAAATATATTGATTCTTGTGGAATGGGCTTCTAGCCCGTTCCAGTTCCCCAAGCAAATATATTGATTCTTGTGGAATGGGCTTCGGCTTCTAGCCCGTTACGGAGAATGATGCGAAAAGTCAATTTTTATGTGTCTGAGACTCTTTCGTATTCCGAGTTTTTTTAACAACCTTAGGGCGTTTAAAAATCAAACAATTTTGGTCATACTTCGAGTCATGGCGCAGAGCCACAAGTTCCCACCCTTCATCCCCCAACTGATTTACAAATAGATGTAGCGAGCCTTGTTTCCAATCTCGCAGTTCCTCACCATTGACATATAAACTAATTAGCTTATTTCCAAAAGGATACATATTCGCATCCACAAATAGATAATCCCACTTTTGCATAGCAATCCTTAATTTAATTAGTCATTAGTAGTCAGTTGACAGTTGGCTGTTGACAGTTGGCTGTTGGCAGTGGACAGTTGGTTAGTTATTAGTTATTAGTTATTACTTGTTATTGGTTATTTGTTATTTCTTACCAATGCCCAATGCCCAATGCCCAATGCCCAATGCCCCATTACCAATTACTGCACAGCAATTCTAGCCAAGGCAGCACCCCGGTAATAGTGCAACAAAATCTGCTGGTAGCCGTATCCCTGCCTAGCCAAATTGTAAGCCCCCCACTGACTCATCCCCACAGCGTGACCGAAACCTTTGCCAGCAACTTGAAAACCCGTAGGAGGCTTCCCGCTATTTTGGCCACTAAAAATCCCGCCGTACTGAGGAATCACAGTAAAGCGGGTACTCCTCAAATTTAGAACCCGACGCAAATCCGCGCCAGTCATCACCCTAGAACCGCCATCTCCGACCACTTTCATCGACAAAACGCTGCCGTAAGCGGTGGTGCGTTCTGGCTTCATCGAGATGACATTCCCCACGCCAGAAATCTTGCTACTCATTTGAGCGCGGGAAAAATTTTCTTTCCACTGGTAAACCGGCGCGCCTTGGTCAAAATCAGGAACAGCCCGCAAATAAGGCAGGGGCTCCGTCCAAACATCCTCGACATTTTCTGTATGTCCGCCAGACGCCGAGTGGAAAACGGCTAAAATAATCTGACCGTTGTAAGTCAGAACTTGACCGGCAGTGGCATCGACTGCGGCATAAGTGCCAGAAGATTCTGTTTGCAGTCCTTTGTACACCTGCGAAGACTGAGTGTCGTCCACATCGTAAAGGTCGGTGTCGCTTTTGAGGCGCTTGTGGAGAGCGTAGGAACGGGCGGCGACTGCTTGGGCTTTCAAAGCCTCTTGAGGCCAATTGCCACTCATTTCGGCACCGAGAACGCTGTAGAGATATTGTTCGATATCGACGTAGTTGACGGCAGTCAAGGCTCCTTTGTCGGGAACTAGAAGCGTGCGTCCCCGATACCATCGATCGCCAATCCAAACATAACCGTTTCCGGTCGGCTCGATCCAAATTTGATTGGCAGCCCAGGCGCCAATTGCCACGGTACCCGATCGAAATTGAGCCGACTGAGAACTATTTGCCGGCAGTTCGCCCAAATTGCGCCCGCTACCGTCGCGGATTGCAGCCTTAGTAGAACTACCGACTTTGATCTGACTTGTCCCGTCTTGTACCGCAACTCGCAAAATCAGCGCGGCCTGTGCTGGGGCTACCATTACCAGCCACAACAACAGCGACATCCAAAAGTAGCGTTTTTTTAATATCGAAACAAGGGAACCAAAGAATACTCCTGACTGCATTTGAAAAATTTCCTCCTGTGCTATATGAGTTTGAGAATTTTTAAGGGGAAGGTTCAATTCGGGAAAAAGGAAGCGGAACGGCAGAAAGAAAACGTTAGAATTGGGTTTGGCACTTGGTGCGCCAATGGCAATGATTGGAGCGACTAGACGATCGCAGGAACAGCGATTTATCCCGGTTCCTGCCTGCGACTATTTCCTTTATGTCGGATTGGCCGCACTCTGGATATATGTAACATATTTTTTAAGATTTAATTGAGGTGATTTGAGTCTTGCAGATTACATTTCTCGGAACTAGCTCCGGAGTCCCCACGCGATCGCGCAACGTTTCCAGCATCGCCCTGCGCTTGCCCCAGCGAGCGGAACTCTGGCTGTTTGACTGCGGCGAAGGAACCCAGCACCAATTCCTCCGTAGCGAGCTCAAAGTCAGCCAACTGAGCCGCATTTTCATCACTCACCTGCACGGCGACCACATTTTCGGGTTAATGGGTTTGCTGGCTAGCTGCGGTTTGGCGGGGAATGTCAAGCGCATCGATCTTTATGGGCCTCCGGGACTTGAAGAATATTTGCAAGCTGGCGTTCGCTATTCTCAAACTCATTTTTCTTACCCGGTGAAAGTCCACAAAAGTCACGAAGGAGTTGTCTATGAAGATGACGAATATATTGTTAGTTGTGCTCCTTTGAAACACCGAGTTACTGCTTTTGGTTATCGTGTCACCGAGAAAGATCGTCCGGGACATTTTGATGTCGAAAAAGCGAAGGCAGTCGGTATTCCTTCCGGGCCAGTTTACGGTCAATTAAAACAAGGAAAGACGGTAAAATTATCTGACGGGCGAGAGTTTAAAGGTAGTGATTTTTGCGGCCCGGATCAAGTCGGGCGCAAGTTTGTGTATTGCACTGACACGGTTTTCTGTGACGGGGCGGTGGCATTGGCGAAGGATGCCGATTTGTTGGTGCACGAAGCGACTTTTGCCCATCAAGATGCTCAAATGGCATTCGATCGCCTGCATTCAACCTCGACAATGGCGGCTCAAGTTGCTTTCCTAGCCGGAGCCAAGCAGTTAATTATGACGCATTTTAGCCCGCGTTATGCTCCGGGAAATGCGATCGTCCTAGATGATTTGCTCAAGGAAGCCCAGGCCATTTTTCCGAATACGAAAATGGCTTATGACTTTTTGACTTACGAAGTGCCCAGGCCTGTTGAAGAGTAGGGTTAATCTCACATCTTACACCATTCTCAATAACAGGCTCTCCGGCCTGTTCCACAATCAAATTCATTCTTTGTGGAACAGGCCGGAGAGCCTGTTCAGGAATTAGAGATTGACACTACTGTTTTGGAGTGGTTTAAATCTCAAGGTCGTGGTAAAATCAAAAAAACAATTCAATAGCGTTTTATGTCAAATCTTAAATTATTAACCCAACTTCAGCAATTGTCCCGTACTGATAAATTTCAGATCATGCTGTTTTTAATAGCAGAATTGGCGAAAGAAGAAGGAATTGTCATGGGCAACGAATCTGCTGAAATCATGTATTCCGTGCATACTTCTAATAGTGCAGCAGAGCAATTAATGCAGTTACTAGAAACAGAACAAAAACAAACTCAAAATGTTTAATGGTAGGCGATATTCTTTTCAAGCTAAACGAGATGAGTCAGGTGTTTTAGCTGATGTTCCGTATCTGCCTTTAACACTAACTTATCAAAATCGTTCTGTTGAGGTTATGGGTTTACTGGATACAGGAGCTAGCGTAAATGTTTTGCCCTATAATGTTGGGGTGCAATTAGGGGCAATTTGGGAAGAGCAAAGATTTTCTGTTACTTTAGCGGGAAATTTAGCGAGTGCTGAAACGAAAGGGTTATTAGTCTTGGCAAAAGTAGGGGACTTTGATCCAGTTCAGTTAGTTTTTGCCTGGACTAGGGTGAATAATATTCCCATTCTTTTAGGGCGAACTAATTTTTTTACTGAGTTTGATGTTTGTTTTTATGGATCACAATTAGCGTTTGAAGTGTCTCCTAAATTTAAGAATAGTTGAAATTATCAATCTTTTAAAATCCTGCGTTGCAGCCCGGTATATAAACTGGAAAATACTAATTTTTTTGATATTGACAGGACATAAAATATGCAGTAAATTATGAAATATGTAATTATCATAATAGTTAGAAAAATGGAAGAAAACGATTTGCTCGCTGGAATCGCTGCACTTGGTGGTTGTTCGTCATTGGCGGGTTCAATTACAATTGCCACCGTACCTATAGCCACTACTGCAACAGTGCCGGCTGCTGGTGTCGCAGGTTGGTTGGGCTTGACAACGACAGCCACAACTATTGTTGCTGCTCCAGTGACTCTCCCAATTGCAGGAATTGTGGCAGCAGGGGCACTTTTAACCTACGGAGGTTATAAAGCTTATAAGTTCGTCAATAAAAATCAGTAACCGTTTTGTTGACTACAGGACTTACGCATCTATGGTCTGTCATTCCGATCCCGACCCGGAGTTTACTTGCAGAACGGAGTGAAGGATTCTGCAAGTAAACTCCGGGTCGGGATCTCGCTCGATTCTTCGCAGTCCTGAGCCTTGCGAAGGATCAGAACGACATAATTACAGAAGTCACTTTTTCAATCCCAAATCCCAAATCCCAAATCCCAAATCCCAAATCCCAAATCCCAAATCGCCCCCAACGACCGCAGCGACGGCCTAGGACTGCCAATGATTGCTACAATCGGGAAAGGTAAACGCTGTGGCTAACACTACAGCCCATAACCCTGAAAGCTAATAGCTAAATTATTAAAAATCTGCCTCTCCTGCCATGTTTAAAAATCTGCTAGGCGACCCCAACGCGCGCAAACTGAGAAAATTTCAGCCTTGGGTAGCTGATATCAATATTTTGGAAGAAGACTTCCGCACCCTCTCAGACGACGCCCTCAGAGGCAAAACAGCGGAATTTAAAGAACGTCTGGCCAAAGCCAAATCTCTTAACGAAGAGAAAGAGATCCTAGACGAAATCTTGCCGGAAGCTTTTGCAGTGGTGCGGGAAGCGGGACAGCGAGTTTTAGGAATGCGCCACTTTGATGTCCAACTCCTCGGCGGCATCATCCTGCACAAAGGCCAAATTGCCGAAATGAAAACCGGTGAAGGCAAAACTCTGGTAGCGACGCTGCCGGCTTACCTCAACGCCCTCAACGGTAAAGGCGTGCACATCATCACCGTCAACGATTATCTCGCACGGCGGGACGCGGAATGGATGGGACAGGTGCACCGCTTCCTGGGCTTGACTGTGGGACTGATCCAGCAGGGCATGGATCAGGTGGAACGCAAGAAAAATTATAGCTGCGACATTACCTACACGACTAACAGCGAAGTGGGATTTGACTACCTGCGCGACAACATGGCTACTGTCATGGAAGATGTAGTGCAGCGTCCTTTTAATTTCTGCGTAATTGACGAGGTTGACTCGGTGCTGATCGATGAAGCTCGGACGCCTCTGATTATTTCCGGTCAGGTGGAACG
This sequence comes from Microcoleus sp. bin38.metabat.b11b12b14.051, assembly GCF_013299165.1. Taxonomy (NCBI): domain Bacteria; kingdom Bacillati; phylum Cyanobacteriota; class Cyanophyceae; order Oscillatoriales; family Microcoleaceae; genus Microcoleus; species Microcoleus sp. bin38.metabat.b11b12b14.051. Next base: position 143,968 of record NZ_JAAFKD010000013.1, on the reverse strand, counting down.
CCCCAGCGAGAAGTACATCCGGGCTGCTGAGGTGGCGGCTGCTCTGATCAAGGAAAATGAGGAACATTACGAGGTTGACGAAAAGGCGCGGAATGTGCTGTTAACCGATGAAGGGTTTGGCGAAGCTGAGAATTTGTTGGGCGTTACGGATTTGTACGATCCGGCTGACCCTTGGGCGCATTACATTTTTAATGCGATTAAGGCGAAGGAATTGTTTATTAAGGATATTAACTACATCGTCAATCTCGATCGCGAAGTGGTGATTGTCGATGAATTTACAGGGCGGGTGATGCCGGGACGGCGCTGGAGTGACGGTTTGCACCAGGCGATCGAAGCGAAGGAACACGCAGAAATTCAGCCGGAAACTCAAACGCTGGCGACGATTACCTATCAGAATTTCTTTTTGCTGTATCCGAAACTGTCGGGGATGACTGGGACGGCGAAGACTGAAGAAACCGAGTTTGAGAAGATTTACAGTCTGGAAGTAACGCTAATTCCGACTAACCGGATTCCTAGCCGTGGCGACCTTTCGGATATGGTTTACAAGGCAGAGGCCGGCAAGTGGAAGGCGATCGCCCAAGAATGTGCGGAAATGCACGAAATCGGTAGACCAGTGCTGGTGGGTACTACGAGCGTGGAAAAATCCGAATTGCTGTCGCGGCTGCTTCAGGAACTCAAGATTCCTCACAATTTGCTGAATGCGAAACCGGAAAATGTCGAGCGGGAGTCGGAAATTATTGCTCAAGCCGGACGCAAAGGCGCTGTGACGATCGCCACCAACATGGCGGGACGCGGTACAGACATCATTTTGGGCGGTAATTCTGAGTACATGGGACGCCTGAAGTTGCGCGAGTATTTGATGCCGCGGATCGTGCGCCCCGATGATGAGGAAGGGTTTACGCTGGTGCAAGCCCCCGGTATGGGCGGCCGCCCCGCAGCTCAAGGTTTTGGTCAAACTGCGAAAAAAACTAAGTCTTGGAAAGCTTCGGCGCAGATTTTCCCCACGGAACTATCGAAAAATGCCAAACAAATGCTCGTGGAGGCGGTGGAATTGGCGGTGAAAGAGTACGGGGAGCGATCGCTCACTGAATTAGCAGCCGATGACATCGTGGCTGTAGCCTCGGAAAAAGCGCCGACCAAAGACATCGTAATTCAAAAATTGCGGGAAGCTTACAACCGCACTCGCGGCGAGTACGATGCTTTTACCAGCACCGAACACGATGAAGTTGTGGAGTTGGGAGGCTTGCACGTTATCGGTACCGAACGCCACGAATCGCGCCGGATTGACAATCAGTTGCGGGGCCGGGCGGGACGCCAAGGAGACCCGGGTTCTACGCGGTTTTTCTTGAGTTTGGAAGACAATTTGCTCAGGATTTTTGGCGGCGAACGAGTAGCTGGTTTGATGAAGGCTTTCGGTGTTGAGGAAGATATGCCGATCGAATCTGGAATGCTAACTCGTTCCCTCGAAGGCGCTCAGAAAAAAGTCGAAACCTACTATTACGACATCCGTAAACAGGTATTTGAATACGACGAAGTGATGAACAATCAGCGTCGAGCAATCTATGCCGAACGCCGCCGAGTCTTGGAAGGTTTGGACTCGAAGGAACAGGTAATTAAATATGCCGAACAAACGATGGACGACATCGTGGGAGCATACATCAATCCCGATTTACCTTCGGAAGAATGGGAACTCGACAAACTCGTCAGCAAGGTAAAGGAATTTGTTTATCTGCTGGCTGATATGACACCCGATCAATTAGAGGATTTGTCAGTTGAAGAAACTAAAACTTTCCTCCACGAACAAGTCCGCAACGCTTACGACATGAAAGAAGCCGAAGTTAATGCCATCCGTGCCGATTTAATGCGGGATGCTGAGCGGTTCTTTATCTTGCAGCAAATTGATACTTTGTGGCGCGAACACTTGCAGCAAATGGATGCTTTGCGCGAGTCTGTGGGATTGCGCGGTTACGGACAAAAAGACCCGCTGATCGAGTACAAAACTGAAGGTTACGAGCTGTTTTTGGACATGATGACGGATATTCGCCGCAATGTTGTTTATTCGCTGTTCCAGTTCCAGCCGCAGCCTGCAATGCCTGTTTCGGCTGAGATGGTTTAGAGGGAATTTGTTGGGACACAACTTTCGTTGTGTCCCGATGATTTGGCGCCAGTGCGATGTGGGTTCGATCGTTCGGACTTTAGTCCTTCTTGAATGCGGACTAAAGTCCTCACTACAAACCAATTTGACTGTATTAAGCCCAGTCTTCGTTGTGTCCTGATGATTTGGCGCCAGTGCGATGTGGGTTCGATCGTTCGGACTTTAGTCCTTCTTGAATGCGGACTAAAGTCCTCACTACAAACCAATTTGACTGTATTAAGCCCAGTCTTCGTTGTGTCCTGATGATTTGGCGCCAGTGCGATGTGGGTTCGATCGTTCGGACTTTAGTCCTTCTTGAATGCGGACTAAAGTCCTCACTACAAACCAATTTGACTGTATTAAGCCCAGTCTTCGTTGTGTCCTGATGATTTGGCGCCAGTGCGATGTGGGTTCGATCGTTCGGACTTTAGTCCTTCTTGAATGCGGACTAAAGTCCTCACTACAAACCAATTTGACTGTATTAAGCCCAGTCTTCTTGGTCACTTTTTTGCAGCCGATAAACTTCACCTGTAGCGTGAATTTTACGGGTTTGTTCATAAAGAGTTTCTTCGGTATAATTCCATTGTTGCAGGGCTTTTTTTAAGTCTGCTTGGATATCTCTAGCGCCGGGAAATCCTCGGTAGCGAATGATTAATCTTGCTAATTCTGATAAATTGCGATCGGTTGGTTCTTTTCCTAATAAACTATCGACGGTGGCTCGATCGCGTTTGTATTGCGGGTGCTGTTGGTCTTGATTTTTTTGTGCTAAATCCATGTTTTTGTTCCTGTAAATACGCTTAATTTTTGTTTGAAAAATCTGCTTTTATAATTTTCATAGTGAATCAAACAAATGTTTTTTTAACCGCAGAGGGCGCAGAGGACACAGAGGAGGAGGAGAAAAGAGAGGGTTTGGTTGTTAATTTATTTGTTGTCAATTTTTCCTAAGTCTGGCTCTAAGTTCAAAGCTTTTTGTTGATAAATTAAACCTTCATTAATTCGCCCTTGCTGTTCTAATACTTTGCCTAAGTTCCAGTAGGCTGCTGCTAAGTCGGGCTGCATAGAAATAGCTTTTTGGTAGTAGGTTATGGCTTCGTCTAACAAGCTTTGTTTGTAACACATACTGCCTAGGTTAACATAGGCGGCGACTAATTTTGGGTCGCATTCGATCGCCTTTGAGTAGGCGCGCATTGCTGCGTCTGTCTTCCCTTGGGCTTGCAAAATATTCCCGAGGGTTTTGTAGGCGGGGGCGAAATTGGGTTGCTGGCGCAGTGTTTGGTAGCACTCGGCGATCGCCTCTACATATTTCTGTTGCGTATAATAAATTTCTGCTATCTTGCTGCGTGCAACAGCCGCATCCGGTTTGAGTGCTAGTATTTTTTGGTATTGGGCGATCGCCTCATCAAATTTTCCTGATTGGTGGAGGTTCTCGCCCTCTGACAAATACTGCTCTGTTAACTCGGAATTTACGGTCATAGATTTTTAGTTTAACAGCCGACTCTACTTTACCACAGATGTTGGTTAGCAAGTACAATGCTTACAGATACTTTGATTGAGATTTTAAATTTGTTGCTGTACCGGAATCAGAAATTACGTCGGGAGGTTAGAAACCGGGTTTCTACGAGTTTTGAGTTGAGTTGCGAGAAATCGCGCCAGAAACCGGGTTTCTGAGGTCTATGTGTACCGGAGGAAAAAAATAGTATGATTATTTTGAAGCAGCATCAATCTTAATTGCGGAGCAAATTTGATGGCATCACTAGCAGGAAAAGTGGCAATTGTGACTGGTGCTTCGCGGGGAATTGGACGCGCGATCGCTCTGAGATTATCCCAAGAAGGCGCATCGGTTGTCGTCAACTACGCCTTCTTGAGCAGAAGCTGCTCAAGATGTGGTGTCAGTGATTGAAGCAGCAGGCGGCACAGCATTAGCCGTGCAAGCCGATGTCAGCAAAACCGCAGAAATTTGCAATTTGTTCGATCGCACTCTCGAAACCTACGCAAAAGTCGATATTTTAGTCAATAATGCGGGAGTAAGTGTTTACAAATCTGTGGCGGAAGTTACCGAAGCTGAGTTTGATAATCTGTTTGCCATTAACGTCAAAGGCACATTTTTTGCTTGTCAAGAAGCTGCTAAACGTATGTCAGATGGAGGCAGAATAGTCAACTTTTCCAGTTCTATAACTGCTATGCTGCTGCCAAAATACGGGGCTTACATGGCGACAAAAGGCGCGGTGGAACAGCTAACTCGATCGTTGACTAAGGAATTGGGCGATCGGCAAATTACAGTCAATGTCATTTCTCCGGGCCCCACGGATACAGAACTTTTCACTGTCGGCAAAACTCCCGAACAAATCCAAAGTTTTACGCAAATGACTGCTTTGGGAAGACTCGGAAAAGTTGACGATATCGCTGATGTGACAGCATTTTTGTGCAGCGAACAAGCCCGCTGGATTACCGGACAAAATATCCGCGTTAACGGCGGTATTGCGTAAACAGATACCTGATACCAATTTTATAAAGATTTGCTAGAGATGAACTCTTAGCCCCCCCTTAGTAAGGGGGGGTTGGGGGGGTGATTGTATAACACTACTTTAGAAAAATGGTATGAGATCGTGTCCCGTCAATTACTCGTAATAAAAACGGTTTGATCGTTCGGACTTTAGTCCTATAATGGATGCGGACTAAAGTCCGAACGATCAAACCCATTTTATTATGGTTGTTCTCTTCGGAGAACATGATATTAGTCCGCTGGGAGTGGACGAAAGTTTGTTTGGCGTGCGATTTCAATCGCCAAATCCCCACCAGAATCTTTGATTTGGTTGGGGATTGTTGAAACTCATGTCGCCCGGACAGTCAATCGCCCCAATTAAGGAGACACTTGCCACACCTTAATCGTGTCATCATAACTGCCGCTGATTAGGGTTTTGTCCTGAGGATTAAAAGCTAATTCCACCCAAGTCGAATGACCTTTGAGCGTGCCCTGTTCCCCGCCATCCATCGCCCACAGCTTGATAGTTCCGCTCAAATCGCCACTGGCTAGCGTCGCGCCGTCTGGACTGAAAGCTAGAGACTGAATTCGATCGCCATGACCGGGAAAAGTCACCTCGCCCGACGGTTCTGGCCCGTGATCCGTGGTGATATCCCAAATCCTGACCGTATTGTCCCAGCCGCCGCTGCCCAAAATTGTACCGTCGGGGCTGATGGTAAGAGCGGAAACAGCATCGACATGACCTGTGAGAGTGGCTTGGTATGCCCCTGTTTTCCAATTCCACATCTTGATCGTACCGTCGCCGTTGCCGGTAAACAAAGTGTCTTTATAGGCACTGAAAGCCACCGAATGCACTTCGTCTGTTATTCCTTTGAGTGTTTGCAACTCGGCGCCGCCTTCGACTTGCCACAGCTTCAAAGTATTGTCTTTGCCTACACTGCCGAGGGCTTGGCCGTCGGGACTGAACACCACCGAGAACACGCCGTCTTTGTGTCCGTTCAATGTCCGAATTAACTGGCCAGAATAGAAATTCCACAGTTTAATCGTACCGTCAGCGCCACCGCTGGCGATCGTCCTGCCGTCGGGACTGACTGCTACCGACCACACGGGCCCCAAATGTGCCCGCAAAACCTTGAGCACTTTGCCGTGACGCTTGTGCAGCAGGTGAATTGTGCCGTCGTCATTGCCGCTGACTATGACGCGGCCGTTGGGAGTGACTGCTACGGCCCACACTGGGTTTTTTTCTTGCTCGACCAGAGTCCGCACCGCAGGCCGTGACAGCGATGGCTCGCTGCTGAAGTTCTGCATGGGGGGCGGATCGAACCGAATGTCTGGAATGGTAGAAACAGGCTCGCTGGAAGTGAAAGCCTCCGATACCGGAGAGGGTAAGCGAGAACCCAGCAGTATTGAAATCAAGGCAACTACGGCAGAACCCCACACCGCCAAAGTCCACTTGGGTTTGCTGAGAATTACTTCTACTGGTGTCGGGCCGTATTTCATGTCTGTGAGAATTGCCTCGATCGATCGATAGCGTTTTGATGGTTCTCGATCGACCATTTGATCCAGGATGCGGCCGAGTCTCGCCGAAACCGGTACTTTCAAATAATGCCTCCAGGCCCAACTGTCGGCTTTGATGTCAAACAAATCAAAGGGCGACATTCCCGTTAACAAGTGAATGCAAGTCACGCCCAAACTGTAGATGTCGCTGCTCTTAGTTGCTTGACCTTTAATTTGTTCTGGGGCCGCGTATTCGGCAGAACCCGTCACTGTTTCTGTTTTGAGCGGCCCGCTGTTGGCCCCAATTGCTGCGCCGAAATCGACTAAAACGAGTCCGGATTCCTCTTCCCAAGAATAAAGATGCTCTTTCCCGGCTATTGCTGCTGAGGTTTGGGAAGATTTGCGGTGAATAATATTCGACGGTTTGATATCTCGGTGAATCAGTTGATTTTCGTGCACAAATTGCAGCACGGGCAACAATTCGCTCAGCAGGAACCAAATGTGAATTTCTTTAAAAGCACCTTTTTCTGAAAGCCGATCGGCTAAATTACGCCCTTCGATGTATTCTTGCACTAAATACTGGCAGCCTTCAACTTCAAAAGATGCCAGCAGTTTCGGTATTTGCGGATGTTTGCCCAACTTGTCGAGAACACAGGCCGAGCCTCTCCACGTCCGGTTGATCTCTTTTTGACCGTCGGCGACTGACGGCACGGGCCCGCAGAACTGTTGAATGACGCAGCGAGGTTGCGCTGGTTGGTCTTCATCGGCTGCTAGGAAGGTGCGGCAAGCGATACTTTCACCGAGGGTGTGAAAGACTCGGTAGCGCTCTTTTAGCAGCAAGTTTGAGTCGCAACTCGTGCAGACTGTCGCGCGATCGAGATTTTGGGGATTCTGGCAATTGGGATTGATACAGTAACTCATTTGTCTTGCCGCTGGAGACCCCCGTCCGACTTAAAGAAAGGAGTGGGGGAGGAAAGCGGGGCGGTGCGTGCCGCTTCCTGTGGACAAATTAAATAATTTGAATCTTTGCTTTATGATAATTGTTTCACAGATTTTAGCCACAATTGTTTCAGTCGATCGCGCCTAAATTCTTGCTGACACCTCTTTCCTCAAATAATACAACTGTAGAAAAAATCACAACCCCCCGAGCGCGTCAGTCATCCCCAATCCCCAATCCCTAATCTCCAATCTAAAATCTCAAATTGTAGGATTTTTCTGCGATCGAGATTTGGTAGGTCGATCGCCCGGGTGCTGTGAGATTGCTGTGCGCCCGCGGCTGTGACGGAATTAGAGTATACTGTGATTGCAAATACAGTAATTGCGATCGCCGATGACAACTGGCGCGATCGAGAGGCGTTGCCAAATATCCGGAATCTTTCGTTCTCTGGAATCAATCTCAACTGTCAAATCGATTGCAACATTGAAATTTGTGCAGTTGTCGCCCAACTAACTACTAACTTTTAACTATTACTTATGCCGTTAATTCGCGTTCCCAAACCTTGGGAAATTCTCGACTCGCAAATTACTTCAGAAACAGCTTTTATGAACCGCCGCCGCTTCATGAGCAATTTAATCGGCGCCGGCGTGACTGCTTCGGTGCTGCCGCTAACCGGCTGTCAAAGCAATAATGGCTCAAAAACAGCTTTGGATAAAGGTTCAACCCCAGCATACGCCGGATTGACGCGGAATCCAAACTTCGCAAAAGTCGATCGGGAAATTACCGACCAAGCTTTATCTACAAAATATAACAACTTTTACGAATACGGCGGCACCAAATCTATTTGGCAAGCCGCCCAAGCTTTACCAACCGAAAACTGGAAAGTAGAAGTAGCAGGTTTAGTAAAAAATCCCCGCACCTACGATATTGACGATCTCCAGAAAAAATTCCCCATCGAAGAACGAGTTTATCGATTTCGCTGCGTAGAAGCGTGGGCGATGGTAGTTCCTTGGGTCGGATTTCCCATGAAATTACTCATGGCTGATGTCGAACCAAAATCGAACGCTAAATTTGTGCGCTTCACCTCGTTTTACGACTCCAAAATCACTCCCGGCCCCGGTTTGATGTCGCAATTTTATCCTTGGCCTTACACCGAAGGTATGCGAATCGAGGAAATGGCTAACGATTTAGCATTTTTTGCCACAGGTTTGTACGGGCGGCAGCTACCCAAGCAAAATGGTGCCCCCCTGCGGCAGGTGATTCCGTGGAAATACGGTTTTAAGGGCGCAAAGTCGATCGTTAAAATTGAATTTGTCGAAAAACAACCAGCCACTTTTTGGAATACAATCGGCCCCAACGAATACGCTTTTGAAGCCAATGTCGAACCCGACAAACCCCACCCCAGATGGTCACAAGCCAGCGAACGAGTAGTCGGCCCGGGTAACAGTTGGTCGTGGGAAACTCGCCCGACTTTGCCCTACAACGGTTACGGCGAATATGTAGCTAGTCTTTACAGCTAAGACCGCAGTTGAAACTAGGTTGAGACAAACAAAGCCCGGATGGTGCGCGGTGTAAAGAAAATAACATAATTTGAATTTAACCCGCTCTTCTAGGGTTTTGTCTGTAGAGACGCCGTTTCAACCGCCCGGTCTTATTCTAAGTTAATTTCCAGTTCGCAAAAAAGGGAAACTATGCAATGCTTGAAATCCCCGGCATTCAAATATTAAATCAAATATACGAAAATTCTATTTCAAGAGTTTACAGAGCTATTACAGAAAAAGATCGACAGCCAATCATTCTCAAACTGCTCAACGAAGACTATCCAACTCCCGCCGAAATAGTCCGCTACAGACAGGAATACAAAATCCTTCAAACCATCAACCTCCCAGGAGTCATCAAAGCCTGCGATTTACAAAAATATCGCAACACACTCGTTCTAATATTAGAAGATTTTGGCGGTTCCTCATTGAAACAAATGCAGGAACAGCAAAGCTTTAGTCTGTCTGAATTCCTCAACATCGCCATTCAAACTGCCGCAATTTTAGGACAAATTCACGCAGCAAATATCATCCACAAAGATATCAACCCCGGCAACATTATTTTCAACCAAACAACCGGAAAAATCCAAATCATCGACTTCGGTATTTCCACGCTACTAACCCGCGAAACTCCCACCCTAAAAAATCCGCATATTTTAGAAGGAACTTTAGCTTATATTTCACCGGAACAAACCGGGAGAATGAACCGTTCTCTAGATTACCGTACAGATTTCTATTCTCTGGGTATTACTTTTTACGAACTGCTAACCAACCAGTTACCTTTTGACAGCAAAGATGTAATGGAATTGGTACACTCTCACATTGCCAAACAGCCATTACCAATCGAGCAAATCAAACCAGAAATTCCAGCCGCAGTTTCATCAATAGTTATGAAACTGTTACAAAAAAATGCCGAAAACCGCTACCAAAGTGCTTGGGGAATTCAAGCAGACTTAGATAAATGTCTCCGTCAATTGCAAACAACAGGAACTATTTTAGAGTTTCCTTTAGGTGAAGAAGATATTTCCGAGGGATTTCAAATCCCTCAAAAACTTTACGGGCGGGCGGCGCAAGTCGAGGCTTTGCTATCCGCATTCGAGCGAGTTGCGAACCCAGAACATAATTTTTCGGGAACCGAAATGATGTTAGTAACTGGTTATTCTGGCATCGGCAAATCATCGCTTGTACAAGAAATTTACAAACCAATTACTGAAAAACGCGGCTATTTTATTTCCGGCAAATTCGATCAATTTCAGCGCGACATTCCCTATTCAGCAATTATTAGTGCTTTCTCGGGATTGGTGCGGCAATTGCTAACAGAAAGCGCAGAAACACTCGCAGGGTGGCGCACCAAACTTTTAACTGCATTGGGTGCCAACTGTCAAGTAATTATTGATGTAATTCCCGTAGTAGAATTGATTGTTGGCAAACAGCCACAGGTAGCCGAATTGAGATCGAATGAAGCGCAAATTCGTTTTTATTTTGTATTTGAAAAATTTATTCGCGTGTTTTGTTCGCCGGAACATCCTTTGGTGATTTTTCTGGACGATTTGCAGTGGGTAGATGCGGCAACGCTCAATTTAATTCGATTGATGGTGGCGGATACAGACACGCAATATTTATTGATAATTGGTGCTTATCGAAATAATGAAGTCAGTGCCGATCATCCTTTAATGATTACTGTACGCGAGCTGCAACAAGAAAAAGCGACAATTAATTTTCTTCATTTGGATAACTTGGGTCAGGAAGATATTAGCAACTTGATGGTTGACACTCTACACAATGATGCAGAGTCTGTGCAATTTTTAGCAGAATTAGTTTTACAAAAAACTAACGGCAATCCTTTTTTTGTAAATCAGTTTATGAAAACTTTGCATTCAGAAAATCTGATAACTTTTCACTTTCCGGAGTCTTCCGACACACGCATGAAGGGAGGCAACAGCCGAAAAAACAAAGGTGAGAGAGGGTTTTGGCAGTGGAATATTGCTCAAATCCAAGCAACAGATATCACTGATAATGTCGTGGATTTAATGGTAAATAAGTTAAAAAGATTGCCGGAAGCTACACAAAATATTTTGCGTTTAGCAGCTTGTGTCGGGGCATATTTTGACTTGACTACTTTGTCTAAAATATGTGCTAATTCGCCGACTTCTGTTTTTGATGATTTGAGTCCGGCGCTGCAAGCTGGTTTGATTTTTCCGGTGTCAGAGTTGGATGTTGAACTGTTGTTTGAAGACTACAAATTTTTGCACGATCGCGTCCAACAAGCTGCTTATGCTTTGATTGACGAAGAGCAGAAAAAAGCGGTTCATTTGCAAATCGGTCGCTTGTTATTAGATAATACCGACGGTGGGGAATTGTCGGAGGACCTTTTTGAAATTGTCGATCAGCTCAATCTGGCGGTAGAGGTGAAAGAAGGGGAGTTTTCCCGAGAGATCGATCGCACGGAAAGAGATAAAATTGCTAAACTCAATCTTTTAGCTGGTAAAAAAGCCAAAGCTGCTACGGCTTACGTGGCTGCTGTCAATTATTTATCTTCTGGGATCGAACTTTTGGCTGCGGATAGCTGGGAAACTCAATACAGTTTGACGAGACAGTTATATCTCGAAGGTGCGGAATTAAATTATCTGCTAGGCAATTTCGAGCGATCGCAATTTTTGATAAATTTGGCACTGCCGCAGTCGCAATCGGCGGTGGAAAAAGCGGAGTTGTTCGATCGCCTAATTACGCTGCATACGATGTTGGGCGAATACGAACAAGCCATTGAATTTGGGCGTCAGGGCTTGAGTTTGTTGGGGGTTGATTTGCCTCAAAAGAAGCTGCTGCAAGCGCGCAAAGCCGAACTTGCTGCCGCAGAAGCTCAATTAGGCGATCGCCCCATTGCTGCTTTGCTGCACGTGCCGGAAATGACGGTGCCCGAAAAAATAACCGCGATGAAACTTCTCGATAAAATTATTCCCGCGAGTTTGTTTTCTGATCCGATACTTTACCAAATAGTTGTTACCAAATCTGTCAATCTTTCTTTGAAATACGGCCCGGTGGCGGAATCATCTTACAGCTATGCTTGCTACGGCTTGGTTTTGTCGGCTGCGATGGCTGATTGTCGATCGGGCTACGAGTTTGGGATGTTAGCTCTCAATTTGAGCGATCGCTTCCACGATTTGACGCAAAAATGCAAGGCATCGCAGATGCTTGTCGCTCATTTCAATCACTGGCTACAGCCTTTGAAACTGTCGGATTCGATTAGCAGTAATGGCTATCAAGCGGGCATAGACTCGGGCGAATTACAATTTGCAGGTTACATTCAGCTTTATAACATGATGTATTCTATCGTGCAGGGAAAAAATCTGGCATCTCTGCGTGTTGAAGTCTGGAATTTCCTGCTATTTAATTTTAAAACTAACAATCAAATCGCTACAGATTATTTACTAGGCTGTCAGCTAGCACTGTTTAATTTACTGGGAGAAACTTCGGATTGTGAGGTTTTTGGTAATGGCGAAATTAGTGAAGGGCAATATTTAGAGCAGTGTTACAATCGCGGCAGTTTTTTGGCGATTTGCGGCTATCAAGTTTTGAAATGCCAGGTTTTGTATTTGTACGGAGAGTATGCAGCAGCTCTCAGTTATGCTGTGGAAGCTGAGAAAAAATTGGGTTTGGCGATCGGCACAATTATTGTAGCCGAGCATAATTTTTATTACTCGCTAAGTTTAACTGCGCTTTACCCGCAAGCTTCCCAGGGCGATCGCCAAAAATACCTCAGAAAGCTCAAATCCAACCAAAAACAGATGAAAATCTGGGCTGATAGCTGTCCAGACAACTTTGAGCATAAATACTTATTGGTGGCTGCCGAGATGGCGCGGATTGGGGGTAAGGAGATGGAGGCGATCGATTTGTACGATCGAGCGATCGCTTCAGCCAGAGACGGCGAGTTTATCCAAAACGAAGCCTTAGCCGCAGAATTAGCAGCCAATTTTTGGCTGAACAAAGGTAAAGCAGAATTTGCCCAAATTTACCTCAAAAAAGCGCACTACAATTATCTAATCTGGGGCGCAAAACGCAAACTACAAAAGCTAGAAACAACTTACCCCGAATTATTAATAAAATCCGCCCCAGACACTCAATTTTCTAATGCCAGAACACTAACTGTAGCCAGCAAATTAAACACCCGCGGTGTAGGAAGTTCAGCTTTAGATTTAGCTGCGGTAGTGAAAGCCAGCCAAGCCATTTCTGGAGAAATTGTCCTGGATAAGTTGCTGGCGGCTTTGATGAAAATACTCATCGAAAATGCCGGAGCACAACGAGGCTATTTAATTTGGCATTCCCACTGTGAGTCGGGCGACAATTCCGGGGAATTGCGGATCGAAGCTGCTGGTGCGATCGATTCCGACAACATTCCGGTATTGCAGTCAATCCCTATAGATAATAACCTACCTGTATCGATCGTCAATTATGTCGAGCGCACAGGAGAAACAGTAGTTTTAAATAAAGCATTTGCCAGCAAAAATTTTAATACTGACCCCTATATCAAACAGAATCAAAGTAAATCAATATTGTGCGCCCCCCTGCTGAACCAAGGTCAACTTATCGGCATAATTTATTTAGAAAACAACCTGATCGCAGGAGCATTTACATCAGACAGAGTGGAACTGCTAAAAGTCTTATCTGCCTCAGCAGCCATCTCGATTGAAAATGCTAGACTTTATAATAATTTAGCCGAGTCCAACCGCACCTTAGAAACAAAAGTAGAACAACGCACCTCCGAACTCGCTTTTGCCAAGAAAAAAGCCGAAGTAGCCAACGAAGCTAAGAGCAGCTTTTTAGCCAACATGAGTCACGAATTGCGATCGCCCCTCAACGCCATCCTCGGTTTTTCTCAAATCATGCTCCGCAGCCACAATCTGCCCAAGGAACATCAAGAAAATGTCGGAATTATTATTCGTAGTGGCGACCATTTGCTAACTTTAATTAACCAAGTATTAGATTTATCTAAACTTGAAGCAGGCCGCACTCATCTTAACTATAAAAATTTTGATTTTTATCAATTTATAGACGATATCGAAGATATGTTTCATATCAAAGCTGACGATAAACAACTGCAATTAGTAGTAGAATACAGCCCAGATGTTCCCAGATACGTGCGCGCTGACGAGGTGAAATTGCGACAAGTTTTAATAAATTTACTCAACAATGCTCTCAAATTTACTCAAACAGGAGGAGTTTCATTAAAAGTTAATCTCAAACCAGAACTAAGCAGGCTAAAAGAATCGGAAAATTTTCAGCTTCCGGACAATTCGCACAATTTAAATCTTCCTCCAAATCCCAGTCTTGAAAATTCAAAAATCAGCCCGCTTGAAAATATTAGCGATTTAGATTCTGCATCTTCGTGCTTCCTGATTTTTGAAATTTCCGACACTGGCCTCGGTATCGCCACCGATGAATTAGATATTCTTTTTGAAGCTTTTGTGCAAACTCAAACAGGCAAAAACTCGCAAGAAGGAACTGGTTTGGGACTGCCAATCAGCCGCAATTTTGTAGAGTTAATGGGGGGAAAAATGACTGTCACTTCAGCAGTTGGGATTGGTACACAATTTTTATTTAACACTTTAGTTGGTGTCATTTCATCCAGGGAAATAGAAGGTAAAAAGGCTGCCGTACAAGTGATTTCTCTTGCACGGAATCAACCCCTCTATCGAATTTTGATAGTTGATGACAAACCCAGCAATAATTTGCTGCTTTTCAAACTGCTTTCTCCCCTCGGTTTTGAACTTAAAGAAGCCTGTAACGGTCAAGAAGCGGTTGAAATTTGGAATACTTGGGAACCGCATTTAATTTTGATGGATATGAGAATGCCAGTCATGGACGGGTACGAAGCCACTAAACAAATTAAAGGCACTGTTAAAGGTCAAGCTACTGCCATTATCGCGGTGACAGCCAGTGTTTTAGAAGAAGAAAGAGCGGTGGTTTCTTCAGCAGGCTGCGATGACTTTATCCGCAAACCGTTTCGGGAAGCAGAATTATTTGAGGCCCTGCACAAACATATAGGCGTGAAGTTTATTTATGACGAACCTGCTAGCAATAATGATTTAACTAAACTCGATATCCAATCGGCTTTGAGTGCCTCGGTTTTAGCCAAGTTGCCACGTGAATTGTTGGCTGCCTTATTGGAAGCTTCCAGCCTCTGTGACATGAATCAAATTGACATTTGCATAGAACAAATCCGCGCAGTCGATAGAGTGGCGGCTGAGGCTTTTGCTTTTTTGGCAAATGATTTTGATTATGCTCAGATAGTTTCTTTAGTTTAAAAATTGTAGGTTCGTAGTGAGGACTTTAGTCCGCATCAAAGAAAAAAGTGAAGTCCTCACTACAGGTTCGTAGTGAGGACTTTAGTCCGCATCAAAGAAAAAACTGAAGTCCTCACTACAGGTTCGTAGTGAGGACTTTAGTCCGCATCAAAGAAAAAACTGAAGTCCTCACTACGAACCTGTGATAATAAACTCCTGCACTTTCTGCCAAACTCGTTCTAGCAAATCTGGTGCGCTAACATCAAACCATTCAATTTCAGGATATGCTCGAAACCAAGTCCGCTGTCTCTTGGCAAATTGCCGCGTGTGCAAAACAGTCAAATTCTTAGCTTCCTCAAGCGTAATGTCGCCCGCTAAATATTGTTTGATTTCCTGATAACCGAGGGTGTTCAACAGCGGTAAGTCGCAGCCGTATTTTTTACACAAATATTCTACTTCAGCCAGCCAACCTCGTTCTAGCATTTGTTCGGTGCGCTGTTGGATTCGATCGCCCAAAACATCCATCTCGCAGTCCAATCCAATCTGTAGAATAGGATAATTGGGAGGATTTTCGCCCTGTTGCTCGGAAATAGGGCGACCGGTGACATAAAATACTTCCAGTGCTCGTAAGGTTCTGATGCTATCGTTGAGGTGAATTTTCTCGGCGGCGGGGCGATCGACCTGCTGCAACATCGCATAACATTGAGATTGTCCGAGATCCGTAAGTTGCGATCGCAATTCGGGCGCTGGGCCTACCCTCGGAATTTTCAAACCCTTGACAATCGATTTGATATATAAGCCCGTCCCTCCCACCAACAACAGCCCAGGAGAAACGGCACAATCGACATCAGCAATTATTTTTTGAGCTTGCTGCTGGAACTCGGCGAGTGTTAGAGTTTCAGTCGGATCGCAGATGTCAATTAAGTGATGCGGTACAGCAGCCCGATCGCCCTTTGTCGGTTTTGCGGTTCCGATGTCAAATTCGCGGTACACTTGACGGGAGTCTGCGCTCAGGATCGAAGATTTTAGTCGATCGGCTAAAGCCACAGCCACTCCCGACTTCCCCGTCGCCGTCGCCCCGCAAATTGTAATTAATCTAAACATAAGCTGTCGCACACTAAAAAAACATATTTCATTTCCCGATCAAAACCCTCAAATGCCTTTCTCCTCTCTTCTGTGGCCTATTGACGGCGCTGCACCTAGGAAATGGGCAAACAATCTCAAAACTACTCCTCTCCCTCCCCCCGATAAATTTGCATTTAGAAAGCCCTAGCATCGCCTTTAACGGTTTTGTGCTATAATTTTATGAGTTTTCCCATTTTAGAAGCTTTTGGGGCTTTAGGCCTCATTATTGGAGCTATTTTTGTATGACCAGCAGCTACAGCGCCGACCAGATTCAAGTTCTCGAAGGTCTCGAAGCAGTCCGCAAACGACCGGGGATGTACATCGGTACCACCGGCCCGCGAGGACTCCACCATCTAGTTTACGAGGTTGTGGACAATTCCATCGATGAGGCGCTGGCTGGCCACTGCACTCACATCGAGGTTGACTTCAACGCCGACGGTTCAGTCACTGTCACGGATGATGGTCGTGGGATTCCCACCGGTATCGTTGCCAAAACTGGCAAATCGGGAGTAGAAACAGTGATGACTGTACTGCACGCCGGCGGTAAGTTTGGCGGCGGCGGTTACAAGGTTTCTGGAGGTTTGCACGGTGTAGGTATTTCCGTTGTGAACGCACTTTCGGAGTGGGTAGAGGTGACGGTTTGGCGCGACCAAAAAGAACATTTGCAGCGCTATGAAAGAGGTTTTCCAGTTAGCGAACTTGATGCAAAGCCCTGCAAGGGAAATCGCACGGGTACTTCAGTTACTTTCTTGCCAGACACTCAGATATTTAGCACTGGGATTGAGTTTGATTACGCTACAGTTGCCGGACGTTTGCGAGAGTTGGCTTATCTGAATGCGGGCGCGAAAATTACGTTTGGCGATCGGCGTTTGGAATTGCTCAAAAGCACCGAGCCCCGCGTCGAAACCTATTGTTATGAAGGTGGCATCAAGGAATATGTCAACTACATGAACCGCGAGAAGCAGCCCCTGCACGAAGAGGTGATCTACGTCCAAGGCGAACGTAACAACGTGCACGTGGAAGTGTCTTTGCAGTGGTGTGTTGATGCTTTTAGCGACAACGTTCTGGGGTTTGCGAACAACATTCGGACGATCGACGGCGGTACACACTTAGAAGGTTTGAAGGCCGTTTTGACGCGGACGATGAACTCGATCGCCCGCAAGCGCAACAAAATCAAAGAAAACGAGCCCAACCTCGCCGGCGAAAACGTCCGTGAAGGTTTAACAGCCGTAATTTCCGTCAAAGTTCCCGATCCAGAATTTGAAGGTCAAACTAAAACTAAGCTAGGCAATACCGAAGTTAGAGGAATAGTTGATTCCTTGGTAGGCGAAGTATTGACCGAATATTTGGAGTTTCGCCCCCAAGTAGCAGACGCTATTTTGGAAAAGGCAATTCAGGCATTTAAAGCCGCTGAAGCAGCCCGCCGCGCCCGCGATTTAGTACGCCGAAAATCCGTCTTAGAGTCCTCTCCTTTGCCCGGAAAATTAGCGGACTGTAGCTCCAGAGACCCCGCCCTGTCTGAGATATACCTGGTCGAAGGGGATTCAGCCGGGGGCTGTTTTTTTTCATTCCAGGAAATAATATTAGCTGACGGCACTACAAAAACTATCAAAGAGATAGTTGACGAACAAGCAGAAGGTAAAGAACACTTTTGCTACACCATTCGTGAGAGTGGAAACATCGGGTTTGAGCGGATAACCAATGCTCGCATGACTAAAGCAAATGCTGAAGTTATCAAGCTGACATTAGACAATGGAGAGACAATTACTTGTACCCCCGACCATCCATTCATGTTGCGAGATGGCACTTACAGAGCAGCAGCAAAGCTGACACCGGACGATTCATTAATGCCTCTCAACCGCCAGTTGTCTCAAAAGAAGCCTAATGGGCAGGGACTTAACGGTTACGAAATGGTTTGGAATCCCGACAGTGACAAGTGGATTTACAGTCATCTGTTAGCGGATTTCTACAACCTGAAACATGAGGTGTATCAAGCCTCGGACGGCAACCACCGCCACCATGTTGATTTCAACAAACTCAACAACAATCCGACCAATATTCAGCGGCTGCCGGCTCAGGAACACTTGGCTTTACACCGCGCCAACCTTGAGAAAACATTGCACAGGCCGGATGTCATTGAAAAGAGCCGTCAAGCTCACATGACCGATGAATTTCGGGCGATGATGAAGGAGCGGATGCAGCAGCCCCAGACGCGGCAAATTCTCTCCGAACAGGCGAAAGCTCAGTGGGAAGATGAAGAGTATAAAGCTTACATGACGAGCAAGTGGCGGGAGTTTTACGACACTAATGAAGCTTATCGCGAGCAAAATAATGAACTGCTCAACCAAGCGCAGCAAGAGTATTGGAATTCCGAAGACAACCGCTTAGCTCAGTCGGAACGGGTTCGCAATCATTTTGCTAACAATCCTGAAGCTCGCGAGGCTCATTCACAATTTGCCAAGGAGCAGTGGCAAGATCCCCAGTTGTTGGACTGGCGGCGCGAAAAGACTAAGGAACAGTGGACACCGGAGTTTCGCCGTAAACGCAAAGAGGCTTTGAACGAAACTTATTACCGCAAAACTCTGGAAGCATTGAAGACTGTTCAGATGAAAATGGGCTGGATTGATGTAGATTATTACAATTCTTATCGCCGCCTGAAGAATGATAAGTCTTTGTTGAAGTACGAGACTTTTTGCAAGCGCTACTTTAATGGTGAAGAACTATATGCTCGCCAAGCGGTTCGTAACTACAACCACCGCGTTGTGAAGATTGAAGCTGTACAGGAACTGCATGATGTTTACGACATCGAAGTGCCTAACAGCCACAACTTTGCCTTAGGTGCGGGAGTTTTTGTACACAACAGCGCAAAACAAGG
Source organism: Microcoleus sp. bin38.metabat.b11b12b14.051 (assembly GCF_013299165.1). Classification (NCBI taxonomy): domain Bacteria; kingdom Bacillati; phylum Cyanobacteriota; class Cyanophyceae; order Oscillatoriales; family Microcoleaceae; genus Microcoleus; species Microcoleus sp. bin38.metabat.b11b12b14.051. Next base: position 125,099 of record NZ_JAAFKD010000013.1, on the reverse strand, counting down.
GCGCGATCGCCAATTCCAAGCAATCCTGCCTTTGCGCGGTAAAATTCTCAACATCGAGAAAACCGACGACGCCAAAATCTACAAAAATAACGAAATTCAGTCCTTAATTACAGCACTAGGTTTGGGCATCAAAGGCGAAGAATTCGATCCTGGACAATTGCGGTATCACCATATCGTAATTATGAGCGTAGCAGGCGATGAACCAACCCTCGTCATGGACAACACCGGACGCACAGAATTCGTCACAATTGGTGGGTTTATTGATGACTGCGTAGAAGGCCGCCGCGCTGCTGACGAATATCAGGTGATGTCCTTCGACCAAACTACCCATGCTACTCGTTTTCGCCCTCTGAAAGCCGTGATTCGTCACGGACACGAGGAAGCGATGTATAAACTAACGACTCGCTACAATCGATCGATCAAAGTGACATCTTCACACAGCGTTTTCGTCTTTGAAAATAACGAAGTTATTCTCAAAAAAGGCAACGAAGTGAAGCCAGGAGATCTCCTAGTAGCCAGTCGGCGCTTACCCCGCCCAACAGTTGCACCCACACAGATAGACTTGTTGCAAACCTTTTATAGTGCTGAATTGACCAAAGCACTTTATCTCAAAGGTGAAGACGTGCGGCAAATTGCAAGTCAGCGTGTCTTGGCAAAAGTTTCCCAGCCCGATCAATGGAGTGAACCGCGGGTACAAGTAGAGGATGAAGCGTGGCAAAAATTAATCGCCCAACGCCAAGCAACAGGGATTTCCCAAAAGCAAGTTGCAGCTTCAGTCGGAGTGAAACAGCCCATCACCATTAGTCAATGGGAACGTGGCATCAGCCGCCCAATTTTATCTCACTTCTTGAGCTATTTGGAGGCAATTGGCAGCAGCGATCGTGTTGTATACGAAACCGTACCATCCAAAATTGACGATCGCCTCGCTCAAGATGATACAAGCAAAAACGCCCACTGGCGCGAGGTTAGCTGTTACAAACCCTTTGATTACTTCACCGCAGGCGAAATCGCACAACTCGGCGAAGATGTGCAAATTGTACCGCAAGCACACGGCGACAAAGCCTTTGCACGCTACCTACCTGTCAGTCGAGAATTGATGTGGTTTCTCGGCTGGTATGTAGCTGAGGGAACTCTCAGCCAGCATCAAGTTAGCCTTAACCTGGGCAAGAAAGATCAGCGGTTTATTCCTGAAATGATTGCGGCCATTGAGTCGGTATTTAACGAAACACCTCGTCAATACAACGACCCAGACAGTGACGGCATTAAACTCTACTTCCACAGTGTGGCAGCCGCGCGATTGATCCGGGCTTGGGGTTTAGGCAAGCAAGCACATTTGAAGCAACTGCCAGATATGCTATTCAGCTTGGGCGAAGAACTACAAATGGCTTTTCTGGAAGGCTATTTCCTCGGCGACGGTACAACGGGTGGCAGTCATTTGTCGCTGACAACTAATTCTCCCAAGCTGAAAGATGGGTTGCTTTATTTGTTAGGACAGTTGGGAATTATTGCTAGTCCAACTTGTCACCAACCATCTACTGCTGTAGATGCGAAAATTCAAACGCGACATCCTTATTATACGATCGCGATTTGCAGCAAAGATCAGCTCGAACTATGTCGCCAAATTTGGCAGCGACACGCCAATGCCGATCGCGTGGAAGCTCATCTAGCGCGCCCCGATCGCAAATCATCGGACTACGTAGCAATCAGCGATGATTTGATGGGTTTGAAAGTAATTTCAGCATCTGAGATTGACTTAGTAGGCGACTATGTTTATGACTTCTCAGTCGAAGATGATGAAAACTTTGTCTGTGGTACAGGCGGTTTGTGCGCCCACAACACCGACGCCGACGTAGATGGGGCCCACATCCGCACGCTGTTACTGACTTTCTTCTATCGCTATCAGCGCGCGCTTGTAGAACAAGGTTACATCTACATTGCTTGTCCTCCTCTGTATAAAGTGGAACGGGGACGCAATCATTACTACTGTTACAGCGATCGCGAAATGAACAATCTCGTCCGCAATGAATTTCCGGCGAATGCCAACTACACCATCCAGCGGTTCAAAGGTTTGGGCGAAATGATGCCGACACAGTTGTGGGATACCACGATGAACCCGGAAACTCGGACGCTGAAACGGGTGGAGATTGAAGACGCTGCTGAAGCCGATCGCATCTTTACCATCTTAATGGGCGATCGGGTTGCCCCCCGCCGCGAATTCATCGAAACCTACGGCCCCAAACTCAATATGCTTGACTTGGACATCTAGGTTAGTTGACAGTTGGCAGTTGTCAGTTGGCAGTTGACTGTTGACTGTTGGCAGTTGGCAGTGGACAGTTGACAGTTGACAATTGTTTGCTGGCCAAGATGAGTCATTAGTCATTAGTTAGTGGCTGATGACTAATGACTGATGACTACTGCCAACCGAACTACTGACTACCGCCAACTGCCAACTGCCCACTGACTACTGCCCACTGCCCACTGCAACCTTTGTTATAAAAATTAATACAATCTCTCATCAAATTGATTTAAGGTAAGTGCTTAGGTAAATTTGAGATTTTTGGCGCATCCATCAACTACCACAAAAATAGAAGGTTGAACAATATATTATGAGCATCAATTTAGCTACAAAATTACGTGAGGGAACCAAAAAATCCCACTCAATGGCAGAAAATGTCGGTTTTGTCAAGTGCTTTTTAAAAGGCGTTGTAGAAAAAACTTCTTATCGGAAGTTAGTGGCAAACCTCTACTTTGTCTACTCGGCAATGGAAGAGGAAATGGAACGCCAAAAGCAGCATCCGGTTGTTTCAAAAATTTACTTTTCTGAGTTGAATCGCAAACAAAGCTTAGAGCAAGATTTATTTTATTACTACGGTGCTAATTGGCGGGAACAAGTAGCTCCGTCAGCAGCAGCTAAAGCCTACGTGAAGCGGATTCACGAAATCTCGGCTACCGCACCAGAACTGCTAGTAGCTCAATCTTACACTCGCTACCTAGGCGACTTATCCGGCGGACAAATCCTCAAGGGAATTGCTCAGCGCGGCATGAATCTTACCGAGGGAGAAGGCACTGCTTTCTACGAATTCCAGGATATTCCTGATGAAAAAGAGTTCAAAGCTAACTACCGTCAAGCAATGAATGAATTGCCGATTGACGAAGCTACAGCAGAGCGGATTGTTGATGAAGCTAATGCAGCTTTTGGCATGAACATGAAGATGTTTATGGAGTTAGAAGGCAATTTGATTAAAGCTGTTGGTCAAATGCTGTTCAACACCCTGACGCGGAAGCGCGGCGCCGCCAGTACCGAATTGGCTACTGCTGATTGAGCCAACACCCATTGGCAATAATTTGAACCTCGTTTAAGAGGAAAAATTTAAATCCTGGGGGTTTGATGGCTGGTTTTACAGTCACCAAAGCTCCGGGATTTTGCATGGCGCTTGAATTGCGGCGCAATTAGCAGCAGAACCGGGTAACCAATGAAAGAAAGTAAAGTTCAAGCACAAATTAAATCTGGACATCAATTGACGTTATGAGGATGTTGGATAACTAATACCATTTTTCTTTCATATGTGCTATGGATGAATTCTTAGCCCCCCCTTAATAAGGGGGGGTTGGGGGGGTAATATCTAGCGCTACTTTATGAAATTGGTATAACAAGCAAGATGGAAGTATTAAAATATTACCACAATTGTTTCCGTTCCAATTTCTATCAAAACATCGATTTTAGTGAACTCAGTGAATAAAAACAAAGGCGTTGCTGAATTGGGAGATGAAATCCTCCGGGGCAATCCCACGCATGAAGAACCCTCACCGCCGACCGGGTAAGCACGGGGGCTTTACCCCTACAGACCCATCATACTGAAGTTCAGCAACGCCAAACAAAGAGTAAAAAGATGATGCAAAAAATTTTAAACTTCTGTTTCGAGATTGAATTTTATCTAAAGATTGCTATTAGTTGCACGATTGTTCAGCAGGTATTTTATTGGCTGTTGCACGATATCGAACCCAACTTTATAACAGAGGTGCTGTTGTACTGGATCGTTGGTTCTATCTCATTTTATTGTATTGGCATTATCATTGAGAAAGGAATCAAAAGTAACGATATTTTGATGGAGAAACTGACTGCAAGAGTTAAGAAAGTAAAAAAGCAACAATTTCCTTCATTTACCGTAAAAGGTATAATTACAGGAGAAATCAAAGCTTTTATAGCAGCATTAATAATTATTTATTTAGCTCCCGAGGTTCATAGAGGAAATAGCTTACTCCTAAATTTGGGATGGTTTTTGATAAGAATAGTTGCTGCTGATTTCTGTTTTTACATTTCCCATTGGCTATTGCATAGAAAATCTTTGCAGAAAATCCATCTTAAACATCATGAATTTCGCGATTCTTCAAGTTTTGTGGCTGGACATAAAAGCCTTATTGAATATATTATTGTTACCATCACAGACCTTTTGCCTATCTTTATATTTGGATACGACATCACTCAACTCTGTGCCTGGACTGTTATAGGCAATGCTTACAATTTAGAAGGTCATAGTTCTTTGTCAATATTTTTCATCTCCTCAGATTTTCACGATCTTCATCATACTAATTTTCAGGAAAACTATGGAATTCACGGATTTTGGGACAGGGTATTCAACACATTAAATACTCCTACCAAGAAGCCGGGAATTCTGTTCCCAGTGAGTTGGCTAGAGAATAAAATCATTAAGTCGTCTATTAGTTTGGAGAGAGTGACGGATTCTATAGAGTAATACTATCAACCCTGAAGAAAAATCTCAAGGTTTCAAATAACAGGGGAAGCATATCCACTCTATAGCTGCACTCGTTCGTTCATTAGGTGGTGCTGGTATCAGTTTAGGTTGGCTGTTCAAGAATATTCTTGATGACTGGTTCGGTCGATATGAGTTAATACTCATTGGTAATAATTTGAGCCTTGTTTAAGAGGAGAATTTTAAATTCAGGGGGTTTGATAGTTGCTTGAAAAGTCACCAAAGTGACCGGAATTTGCATGGCTTTTGAATTGCGGGCGCTCGATTTCTTCTAGAAGAATTACCAATTATCTTCCCATACCCCGATTCGGTGGCTCCTCACCCGGAACAGGCAAAGAAGTTGGCCTTACTTGCCTCTCCAAATACTTGCTCAAAGCGTAAGCGATATCCCCGCGAGTCATCGGCTTCAAAGGATTAATTTTATTAGTTCCAATATCAACATTTACAAACCCTTCATACAGTGCAGTAGCCATAGATTTTCTAGCCCAACTCGGGATTTCGCCTGCATCTGGATACCTAGCTAAAATCTCGGCAACGGTGGCCTCGGGAAACTGAAAAACACCGTAAGCTTGAGCAAAAATCGCCAAAGCCTCAGCACGAGTCACCCTTTGATTTGGGAAAAACATTCCGTCGCGATATCCACTCATAGTTCCAGTTTTCAAAGCAGTTTGAATTGCACTATAAGCCCAGTAGCTTTTAGGTACGTCCGGCAATTCCATATCCGGTTTTTGAGCTGTTTTCCGGCGTTCTAAACCAAAAGTTTTCACTAAAATTACCGCTAAATCGGCGCGACTGATAATGCCCTCAGCATTAAAATTGCCGCTAGAATCCTTATTCATCAATCCTGCATTCACAACCCGGTCGATCGGGTCAATTGTTTGTTGAACTTGAACCACCGTTGGCACTCCTTGTGCTAGCGCGATCGCAAAAAAAACACAGACTAACTTTTTCACGATTTTAATCCTTTGTGCTGCTCAAACAATTATCAAAGCAGCAGCAATATTTTCTCCGGTTCCATCGGTATGATTCTGTAATTTCGACCGCAGGCGAAATAGCGGGATTTTAGATGAAAATCAAACCTGGACTTCCGGCAAAGCACCCTGCATTTTGCCCAACCAATCAATCAAATTATCCAACTGCTTTTCGGCGCTCAAAACCGCCATTCCGCGAATAGTAACCTTCCCCTTGCTGTAGACAAAACGAGAATGTAAATGTTCGGGCAAATTAGCCTTAAGCAAATTCCAAGCAGGCTCCTCCATCGGCGTTTCCAAAACAATGTGTTGCTTATTTTCCGGTTTGATCCGAGAAAAACCGATTTGCTTGGCGATTTGTTTGAGTTCCACAACACGAATCAGTTGCTGGGCTGGCAGAGGAATCGGCCCGTAACGATCGCACCAATCGGCCCGAATCTGTTGCAACTCTTCTGGAGTATTCGCAGAAGCCACAGACCGGTAAGCGCTCATCTTTTGATCCAGGTCTCCAATATAATCGGCAGGAATAAACGCCGTCAAACTGAGGTCGATTTGTGCATCCTCAACCTTCGGAATTTCCTGACCCTTAATTTCGCGAATAGCCTCCTCTAACATTTCAGCATACAAATCAAAACCGATCGCCTCCATTTGACCAGACTGTTCAGTCCCCAACACATCACCAGATCCCCGAATTTCCATATCCCGGACAGCCAACTGATAGCCAGAACCCAACTGCGCGAACTCTTGAATTGCCCGCAGCCGCTGCCTTGCAGCATCCGAAAGCTTGTTCTGCTTCGGATAAAACAGCCAAGCATGGGCTTGAATTCCCGCGCGTCCCACCCGTCCCCGCAACTGGTAAAGCTGACCCAAACCAAACTTCTGCGCGTCCTCAATCAAAATTGTATTGACGCGCGGAATATCCAAACCAGACTCAATAATCGTAGTGCACACCAAAATATCAAACTCAGCCGCACTGAAAGTCAGCATGATTGATTCTAATTCCGCAGCATCCATTTGACCGTGGGCGATCGCAATTCTCGCCCCCGGAACCATTAGCTGTAAAGTATCCGCCAACTCATCAATCCCCTCAATCCGGGGCACAACATAAAAAATCTGACCGCCCCTGTCCAACTCTTGACGAATTGCAGTCCGCACCACTTCCAAATCGTAGGGGGACAAATGAGTCTGAATCGGGCGGCGACTGGGCGGCGGAGTTGCAATCAAACTCATCTCGCGAATCCCCGACAGCGACATATACAAAGTCCGGGGAATCGGAGTCGCGGTAAGAGTGAGTACATCTACCTCGGTTTTGAGAGATTTAATCGCTTCCTTTTGCTTCACTCCAAACCGCTGTTCTTCATCCACCACCAACAAACCCAAATCCCGAAATTTAATCGCTTTACTCAAAACCGACTGAGTACCGACAATTACGTCTAACTCCCCAGTTGCTAAGCGCTTGTGAATTTCCCGGCGTTCAGTTTCCGTGCGAAAGCGATTGAGCAAACCAACTTCGATCGGATAAGGCGAAAAACGCTCCTTCAGCGTGTGATAGTGCTGTTGGGTCAAAATTGTCGTCGGCGCGAGCATTGCCACCTGCTTGCCCGCTGTAATCGCCTTAAAAATAGCTCTCAGAGCAACTTCGGTCTTGCCAAAACCGACATCGCCGCAGACTAAGCGATCCATGGGTCGATCGCCCTCCATGTCACGTTTCACATCAAGAGTAGCCTTCAACTGATCCGGCGTTGGTTGGTACGGGAAAGAATCCTCTAACTCTTGCTGCCAAGGCATATCAGGAGGAAAAGCATAACCTTGTTGCTTAGCTCTTTTCGCGTAAAGATTTAGCAAATCTACCGCTACTTTCTTAACAGCTTTGCGAACTTTTGCTTTAGTTTTTTCCCAAGTTTGACCAGTCAGCTTGTTTAGTTCCGGCACTTTATCGCCGACAGTCCGAAATCTCGACAGCGCACCCAATTGATCTGCCGCCACTCTGAGAGTACCGTCAGCGTATTGCAGCACCAAATATTCGCGAGTTTCCCGATCGATCGTCAAGCGTTCCAATTTGAGAAATTTGCCCACTCCGTGCTGGCGGTGTACCACAAAATCCCCCGGACTCAGCTTGTTCGGGTCAACCTTTTTAGAAGCGGCGCGGCGGCGCTTGCGGACGTAGCTAAAGGTAGCGAGAGAATGTTGGCCGTAGAATTCGCGATCGGTAATTAAGACAATCCGAAAAGTTGGCAGAATAAACCCTTCCAATTCTGCCAGCCCGCTGTACTTCAAAGCTACCGGAATGTGCTGCAACTGCAATTTGTCGATCGCCAAAAAATCCCGAGGATTCACCACAAACTGAGCCGGACAGTCGTGTTCCGATAACAGAGAAACCGATCGACTCGGTTGAGCCGAAACCATAAACACGGTAAAACCGCGATCGCGCTCTTCCCGGAGCATTTGAGACAGTTTCGCGAATTGGTGAGGCATCACAGGCACTGGCCTGCTGGACAAATTAATCGCCGGCGATAGCTGCTCATCCCGAGAGCTTTTAATTTTTTGAATTGTAGAATCTTCTGCCAATTCAGAAAGTTCTAGCCTGTCAAAAACTGCAACATCTGCGAGCGATTCCGCAAAAGTGCGGTGAATTTTCGGAACCTGTAAATTAGCAATTGGCAATTTTTCCGTTTCCCCATCGGTAACTTCTGATTGTCGATTGCAACTTTCCCACTGTTCCTGTGCATTCTCAAACCAGCGGTCGCTGTGACCTTCGCAGCCTTGCGGTTCGTCAACTACAACCAACGTATTTTTGGGCAAATAATCCAACAAACAAGCTGGTTTCTCGAAGGCTAAACCTAACAGCCTGCGGACATATTTTTCTGCTTCATTTTCTGTATCAATAGAGTCAATTTCGTTGGCTATATCAAGATTATTTTCAGCTAATACCGCCTTGATAATTGGGTTAAAGCTAGTCGGAGTTAAAACTAATCGATCGACCTTATCGAGCGATCGCTGGTTGGAAGGATCGAACTCGCGCAGTTGATCCAAAGTATCCCCGAACCATTCCAGCCGCACCGGTAACTCCGCCGCCACCGGAAACACATCGACAATATCCCCCCGGCGGCTCCACTGGCCCTCGGTTTCCACCAAAGTCACCCGATCGTACCCCATCGAGACAAGTTGGCGGTCAAGTATTTTCGAGTCTTGAACTTCGCCTCGCTTCAGCGTCAGACAGTAGGGTTCAAAAGCACTTCTAGGCGGTAAGTGAGGCTGGAGGGCTCTTTCTGTGGCTACAATCGCGATCGGCTTAGACGTAGTGGCGCTTGTTTCTTCCTTGTCCACCAAATCCGCCAGCACCTGCATTTGCCCCCAAGTCATTTCGTTCTCGTCGGAGTAAGATAGCTCGTAGGGCGAAGCTTCCGAAGTTGGGTAAAAATGTACGGTTTGCCAGCCCATCGCTTCTAATTGAGCTACCCAGCGGCCTGCTTCTTCCAAAGTTGCTGTCACGGCTAATAGGTTTCGCCCCTCTTGTTGTGCGAGGGCGGAAGCTACTAAACCTTTAGGTAAGCGAGCGATGCCGTTAAGTTGCAGACAGTGATGCCGTTTGAGCTTGTTGAGCAGTTCTGTTGCTAGGGGCGATCGCCCCAATGTCCGAATTATTGAAGAGAAAGTCATGCGCTGTTAGTTTTTATCCCCGATGGGCGAAGGCTCTTCCCCGCTCGCTAGTAAGTCCGATTGTACGACAAACATCTATGATTGTGGCGATCGACTGTTGGCAGTTCAACTGTACTGCGGGTAGATTTCTACTAGAAGCCTTCTTTCAGTTGACAGTGGACAGTTGACAGTTGACAGTGGACAGTTGACAGTTGACGGTTGACAGTTGACAGTTGACGGGCGACCTCTACCTGAAAGCAAGAGGATTCGAGTAATGAATAGTCTGATTTGAATTTCTAGCCTTCAAGGGTTCCGGCTTTCAACCAATTCTTTCTGGTAAATATCTCGAACTTGCGATCGAAACGAGCCTGTTCCGTTAATCTAGGGACAGGTTGACAACAATTTCGATTTTTGCGATCGAGATTAGTAGATACCCCAGATTATGGATTGGGACTTACGCAAAGAAACCGGGTTTCTCTGCAAAATCGTCGCTTTGAAACAGGATATCTACGAAGAAACCCGGTTTCTGGCCTCGACGTGCGTCCAGGAGTGTGGATGCAATTCAATCTAAAATCTAAAATCTAAAATCGACCAACCAGGCAACGGCTTCGCCTTTACCACCGATAAATTGAGAAATGTCCCCAAGTACCGACCTTCTGATTGTTTTCCTGCTGGTTTTCCTCAATGGCGTGTTTGTGATGTCAGAGATGGCCATCATCTCAGTACGGAAAGTGAGACTGCAACAGATGGCTAACCAGGGTTCGAGGAATGCCCGCGTAGCTTTGGAGCTGGCTAATGCCCCCAATCAGTTCTTGCCGACAGTTCAAATCGGAATTACGCTGCTAGCTATCCTGTCGGGGGCTTTCGGAGAAACGACCATTTCTAAAAGAGTAGAGCCTCTTTTGCGGTTGATTCCGGCCTTGGCCCCCTACTCTCAGGCGATCGCCTCAGTCATCGCAATTTTAACCATAACTTATCTCACCATAATTATCGGCGAACTCGTGCCGAAGCGGCTGGCACTCAACAACCCCGAGCCGATCGCCTCTAGTGTGGCTATTCCCATGCGAATGCTCTCAAAAATTGGTGCTCCTGCCGTTTATGTGTTAAGTTATTCCACGGAATTAATCTTGCGGATTATGGGGATTGTCCCTTCAACGGAGCCGCAAGTTACAGAGGAAGAAATTAAAGTTTTAATCGAGCAAGGAACCGAAGCCGGAACCTTTGAAGAAGCCGAACAGGACATGGTAGAAAGAGTGTTCCGTTTAGGCGATCGGCGAGTCAGCGCTCTCATGACACCGCGACCCGATCTGACTTGGCTCGACCTCGACGATTCAGTAGAAGAAAACCGCCAAAAGATGCTCGGTAGCGGTCATTCCCGGTTCCCAGTTTGTCAGGGCGGACTCGATAACGTTGTCGGTTTAGTACACGTTACCGATATGTTATCTCGCACTTTAACAGGTCAAACCCTCGATTTAAGTGCTTCTTTGCGGAGGCCTTTATTTGTGCCGGAGAGCACCCGCGGTTTAAAAGTCTTAGAGCTTTTCAAGCAATCTAGCAATCAAATTGCCTTGGTGGTAGACGAATACGGCGTCATTCAAGGATTGGTGACAGTCAATGACATTTTAGTCGAATTAGTTGGCGAATTTCCCTCGATTGAAGATGCCGACGAACCGCAAGCCGTGCAGCGTGAAGACGGTTCTTGGCTGTTAGACGGAATGCTGCCTGTCGAAGATTTTGTTGAACTGTTTGGTATCGAAGAAATTTCGTCAGAAAATAGGGGAAGTTACCACACAATGGGCGGTTTTGTGATTACAAATTTGGGCAAAATTCCGGCTGCTGCCGAGCATTTTGAGTGGAACGGCTTGCGCGTCGAAGTCGTGGATATGGACGGCAACCGAGTTGATAAGATATTGGTAATGCCGATCGACTCAGCGGGCGATCGAGCTAAAACCGAACCAAAAACCTAAAAGTCCATAAGATCAGACGGCGGTTGAAACCGCGTCTACACAAAGATCAGACGGCGGTTGAAACCGCGTCTACACAAAGGAAGTCCGCCTCCGCGGACTGAAGAAAAAAACGTAATTTTCACGGCTCTGTCTTCAACCCGCGGAGGTGGTCGCTGAGCTTGTCGAAGTGCGGGTTTTGTCTGTATCGACGCGGTTTCAACCGCCCGGTCTTCTATATCTCATTATTTCTTTTTACTCCTAGCCCGATCCTTCCGCATAGATTCCAGAATAGAACTGGCGACATAATCGCTAAAAATTTCCTGTCCAGCTTGATTGTAATGACAGCAGCTATCTACATAAACAACATCTTTAGTCTTGTCAAACACCTTAACCCCATTCAAAATATTGATATTATTTTTTTCTAAATTAGGAAACTTCTTTAAAAGAGCCGGATAGCCAATTTCAACAGCCTTAGCATAAGGAGTCTCCTGATTAAAAGCAATCCGCTTCTCAGCATCGCTAAACACCCTTTTCGTCTGATAATATTGATTGGGCTGGAGAACTTGAAAATAAGGAACGTTGCTAGCCGACAGCACTTTGTGCATAAAAATCGAACTTTTCGCCCAATTCCACGCCATCTGTTCAAAAGCTGCTTTATCGTCTAAAACCAAATTAGTTTTATTAAAATAAATTACGCTGCCCTCATCATCTTGTTCGTTTTTGATGCGTTCTCTCTCAAACCGAATCACATCTTTGCGATAATTGTTAACTAAATTTTGAACGTAAATAGAAGTCAAAGCATCGCACGCAGCTAAAGAGCAGTGCTGCAAACTTGTCAAACCATCATTAATCCTATTTTTATTGTCTTTGATTTTGAGAGTTAATTGCATCGCCTTGACAGAAAGGCTATTATTAGCGAGGCTAGTCAGCGGCATCAGGTGCTGGACGCTCGGCATCGCTAAATCAAGTTTATTTTTATTATTTAAACTAGAAAGTGCTACTTCATTAAATCCATCTATGTTGACCACAAAATCCAGTTCTTGACCTAAAGCTAAAAAATAGTTTAAAATCAATAATTGTTGGGGTTGTTTGTAGCCTCCGGTAGCAAAAGATAAAATTACAAATTCTTTATCCTTTAAACCTGGAAGCTGCTTGAGGTAGCGAGGTAAAACTTTATTTTGAACTTCAAATATGCCATAATTAGCAGCAACTGAACCGCCAAAAACTCCGATAATAAATTGATTGGGCTTGGTTTTTTTGAACGGATAATCGTAGGGAGACATAAACCCGTAATTGTTAACTTTAAAACCGGGGCGAAAATCGGGGCCTGGTTTTTCAATAAATCCAAAAAAAGGATGCAGTCTGTTGACAATAGACTGATTCAGCCGCACTCCTTCTAAATTAATTCCTAAAGCCGACTTATCTTGTGCCTTGGATCTAGTATAGAAAAATTGCTTGTGCTTGACAAAATACCATCCCAAGGAACCGAGTTCTAGGAAAATCAGTAAAAACGCCAAGTTAATTAAAGCAATTTTGATAATTTCTGAGGTTTTGCTACTCAATTTAAAATCTTTCATAAATATTTATTTAGACTTGCTGACTGCTTTAATGATGGAACTCGAAACATAATTTGCCAAGACTTCCTCTCCCACTGAATTATAGTGACAGCAGGCATCTTTGTAAACCGTCTCTTTTGTATTGTCCAAAATATTCACGGCGCTAAAAATATTAACCCGAGCTTTTTGCAAGTCATCGACTTTGGAGAGCAGCACTGGATAACCTTTTGTCACTCCTTCAATGTAAGGACTCTCTTTGCTGATGGCAATTTCCTTTTCCTTGGCGGTAAATGCTCGCTGAGTGGGATAATACTGGTTGGGCTGGATAAAGTGAAAATATTTAATGTTTCTACTCGATAAAATTTGATTCATGCCGATCGACGATTGATACCACAGATCCGCCATTTTCTCAAAAGCGGCAGCATCGGGGAAAACAGAGTCAGCTTTGGGAATGTATACTATACTGCTTTTTGCGGGATCTGAGTTGGCTTGTTTGACTTGGGCATCGTACTTGACGAGTGCTTGCTGGTAATTGTTGACTAATTGTTTCACGTGTAGCGAGGTAACGGCGTGACACAAAGCAAGTTGACAAGTTTGCAATTTGTCAATACCTGCTTTCAACTGTTGTTTGTTGTCGTTAATTTGGACTATCGCACTCATCGCTTCCGGTGATAAATTGTTGTTGGCTAAACTCGTCAGCCCCTGTATGTGCTGAACGCTGGGCATTGCTATTTCTAGCTGGGCTTTGTTGTTTAAATTTGACAGTGCTACTTCGTTAAAACCGTCAATATTGATGACTAAATCTAATTCTTGACCCAAGGCTAAAAAGTAATTTAAAATCAATAATTGTTGGGGCTGTTTGTAGCCGCCGTTGCCGAAATTTAAAATCACGATTTCGCGATCGGCAAACTCAGGATTCTTCTGCAATTTTTTCGACAATCTTTGATTTATATATTCGCCTACAGCAAAGTTGTTAGCAACTGAACCGCCAAAAATTCCGATAATAAATTGTTTTTTATTTGTTTTAACAAACGGATACTCATACAGCGAAAAAAAGCCGTGTTTGTTGACTTTTAACTTTAATCTTTCATTGGTAAAAGCACCTTGTTTGAGGACGTAGCCAAAAAACGGGTGCAGTCTTTCTACGATGGATTCATCTAGCCTAATGCCGAGGCGTTCGATATCTTCTGCTACTTTTTCTTTACCTTTAGTTCTGGTATAAAAAAACTGCTTTTGGTTGATAAAATAAAAAGCTAACGATAAAGCTTCCAAGCAAATAAAGGCGACTGCCAAATTAATCGCGATTAAGGTTAATATATTTTTACCTTTTTGGAGCTGCGTTGAATCTTTCATGAAATTTGATTGATTACGGTTATTTTTTGGGGACTTGAGACTGTTGCAAAGTTTCGCACAAATTTCGGTTGATCAGGATACTTCCCAGCCGGTGTCCGAGTTCGTTCCAGTGACCCCCACAGGGTACAGAATTATCAAAACCGTGGGCGCAAACTTGAAATTTTTCGGTATAACCTTGGAACTGTTCAGTTAAATTCAGTACCCGAAAACCCTGGCGCGCGCCCAATTTTTCCAGCCGCCTGTCGGGATAAAATAAATCCTGAATTTTGTGTTCCTGCATAAATTTTTTCCGCTTTACCGGATCGCGATCGACTTGGATCGGATCGCCAATTGTCACTAGCAAGAAATCAGCGTTTTTCTGCGCTACTTCATTGTGCAACTTCACAATCAAGCCCTCTGTCACTCTCCACGCATCTTTCCAAGCTGCATCCTCAGGTGGATTGAAGTTTTTGCTACTCAAAGCGGTAAAGTCCTCAGATAATTGTCGCTTTTTCCGCTCTAAATCTACCTTTTTAATCACCTGCAAGATGCGCGAATTGTTGACAAGAAAACTCGGCATCCTGTCTACAAAAGAAACTGCTTTTTGGTTGCGATCGATCGGTGGCAGGTTGCGAAAAGACATATCGGCTACCAACTTGCCGTTAGTATTATATCTAAAAAATGGTCGGTAGAGGTCGTATTCTAATTTCGGCGAATTGTTAATTACATCATTGCCAATAAAAAAGGCAAGAACTACAATATCAGGATTGTAATCCCATACTTTTTGGCGCAGCATTACCAATTCTTGAGCAGTACCGTAACCTTGGACGCCGAAATTGATGACTTCAACTTTTTTTTTGCCCTTGACAGCATTGCAATTGTCTAGTTTTCGTTCCAATTTCGACCAGAAAGTTTGTTCGACAGGTACGTGAATGGCTTCAGTGAAAGAATCGCCCAAAACCGCGACGCGCAAGGTATTCGGAGGTTTTGCTTTTGCGTGTTCGCGATCGCGCAAACCCTCGCTATTCACCTGCACAAAACTCGCACCTTCGCCCTTCCACTCGCCCGACACACCGGGTTTGAGCTTCCAACCCAAATCCGGATCGCCAGTATGGAAACGAGTTGGTGCAGAATCTGCGACATCTGCTATTTTGGCGTAGCCATCAACTTTCGCAACTCGCAATCCAATTTCACCAATTACCACCCCCATCAATAAACCGCCGAGTGTCAAACCTAAATTGACACCCAAAGTTTTCAACTTGCTCATTCTTTCAAAACAGCGTGTAAATAAACGGAGCAATAACAGAACCCTGACTCAATACAATCAAAGCTCCCAAAAACACTAAAGTCACAATTAATGGTAGCAACCAATACTTTTGGCGTTCCTTCATAAACGCCCACAAATCTTTGAGAAAGTCTACTGTTGATTCAAACACTTAGAAAGGACGCTCCATACTAACTTTTGTTCTGGCTTTACTCGGGACGCGGTAAGTATCCATTTTCGGGTTCAACTTGCGCCGCATGGCATCTTCGCCAAATATGCCTTTGATAACTCCCATCGGCCAAATTATCAGATAAAAAACTATCCCCAAAATAATCGGCGTTTCAATCTTGTTGAGGGTTAGTCCAAACTGCATCCATGCGTGATAAACGGGATTCAGGGATTTCGGCGCAACTAATGCTAGCACAACTAGGACTGCACAAATTGCCCAGGGCCACCAAGGTAGAGAACTGCGCCGCAGTAAAGGTACTACTAAACCAAAGAGCACTGCTATTAAGCCGCCAATTAGGAGGCCGAAGTCGCGCAGGCCTTTTTTATCGAGTTTTTTAATTTCGTCGCTCATTTTGAAGGAAGAAGGAAGAAGGAAGAAGGAAGAAGGAAGAAGGAAGAAGGAAGAAGGAAGAAGGAAGAAGGAAGAAGGAAGAAGGAAGAAGGAAGAAGGAAGAGGGAAGAGGGAAGAGGTATCAACAATCGTCTAAAATTCTTGAGAAATCTCTCTTGTATCAGAGGCCCGATCCCCCTAAATCCCCCTTAATAAGGGGGACTTTGACACTCTTCCCCTGGTTGTAGGGGGACTTTGACACTCTTGTCCCCCCCTTATTAAGGGGGAGTAGGGGGCAAGCTAAGGGGGGATCGGGGCTTAATACTCATAAAGCAGACTTTGACTACATTTGAGCTGGTTGTTGACACTAATGGTTTTACGCGAAATTTTTTCTGTTATGAAAAAACTTACAAACCGCCTTTTTTTGCTAATCTAATTCAAATTCATTTTTCCAAGCATCATCTTGTTTCCAAGGGATTTGTTCAGATTTGGGAATCAAGTAATTCTCTATAACTAGATAGTCCATTTCGGTTCGCATGAAACAGCGGTAAGCATCTTCGGGAGTGCAAACAATTGGTTCGCCTCGGACGTTGAAAGATGTATTTACTAAAGTCGAACAGCCCGATCGCTCTTCAAAGTGACTGATTAAGTCATAGTACCGAGGATTGGTTTCTTTGTGAACTGTTTGGATGCGGGCGGAGTAATCGACGTGGGTGACAGCCGGAATTTCCGATCGCGGAATGTTAAGCTTTTCAATGCCAAACAACTGTTCTTGTTCCGCAGTCATGGGAATGCGGAGACTGGCTTTGACTGGAGCAACCAATAGCATATAAGGGCTAGAATGGTCAATCTCGAAATAATCGGCAACTCGTTCGGCTAAGATTGACGGTGCAAAGGGTCGAAATGATTCCCGATATTTGATTTTCAGGTTCATCACGGATTGCATCTTAGCATTGCGAGGATCGCCAATTATCGATCGCCCGCCCAGAGCCCGCGGCCCAAATTCCATCCGCCCTTGGAACCATCCGATGACGTTTCCCTGTTCCAAAATTTCCGCCAACTGTGGCATCAATTCGGCATCGTCCAATCGGTGATAGCTAGCTTTGACAGCATCCAAATATTCGATAATTTCCGCGTCAGCATAGCGTGGCCCCAAATACGAGCCCCGCATTTTGTCGTGACAAGTTAAATGAGCCACAGACTTCGCCACAGTTGCGACAGCTTGGTTCGTAGTAAGGACTTCAGTCCTCTCCAGGTTCGTAGTAAGGACTTCAGTCCTCTCCAGGTTCGTAGTAAGGACTTCAGTCCTCTCCAGGTTCGTAGTAAGGACTTCAGTCCTCTCCAGGTTCGTAGTAAGGACTTCAGTCCTCTCTTCCTTAATATTATTTGCAACGAGTGACTCATCGCCCACAGTGCGAGTTTGTTCGCAATACTGATACCAAATCGCCAAAGCTGCGCCCAAAGCACCGCCAGCATCTCCCGCCGCCGGCTGAATCCAAATATCCTTGAAAATATTTTCCCGCAAAAGCCTGCCGTTAGCAACGCAGTTGAGAGCAACGCCGCCGGCGAGACAAAGATAATCGACATCCAATTCTTTTTTAACTGTTCTGCACAGCCGCAAAACAACTTCTTCGGTGACAACTTGAATCGAAGCTGCAATGTCCATTTCCCGCTGAGTTAATTTACCTTCAGCTTGGCGTGCAGGGCCTTCAAACAGTTCGTCAAACTTCTGATTTGTCATGGTTAAGCCAACAGTGTAGTTGAAATAATCCATGTCTAAACGGAAAGTTCCGTCATCTTTGAGGTCGATTAAATGGGTGAGAATTTTGTCTACAAACTTGGGTTCGCCGTAGGGCGCTAAACCCATGAGTTTGTATTCGCCAGAGTTGACTTTGAAGCCTGTGTAGTAGGTGAAAGCTGAATAAAGCAAACCCAAGGAGTGGGGAAAATCGATTTCCCACTGAGGTGTGAGTTGGTTGCCGTCTCCCAGCCAGACTGAGGTTGTGGCCCATTCGCCCACGCCGTCGAGGCACAAAACGGCTGCTTTTTGAAACGGGCTGGGGAAAAATGCTGAGGCTGCGTGGGATTGGTGGTGTTCGGTAAATAGCAGAGGTGGCAGTTTATTGCTTTTGCAGTTTGCCATTTCTGCGAGCTCTCTTTTGAGCATGGTTTTGAGGTAAAGCTTTTCTTTTAGCCAGATGGGCATGGCGGTGAGGAAAGAGCGAAAACCTTTGGGTGCGTAGGCTAAATAGGTTTCGAGTAGGCGCTCGAATTTGACTAATGGTTTGTCGTAAAAGACGATGCGATCGAGTTCCCGCAATTCTATGTTTGCTTCTTTTAGGCAATAGGCGATCGCATTCTTAGGAAATCTGGCGTCGTGCTTTTTGCGGGAAAATCTTTCTTCCTGCGCTGCGGCGATAATTTCTCCATCGCGAATTAAGGCGGCGGCGCTGTCGTGGTAATACGCCGAGATTCCAAGTATGTTCATCGCTCTCCTCACACATCCCTATGCGCTGGTATCTGACTGTTTAGAATAGCTAACGATTATAGCTTTAGTGGTGCAGATTTGGAGTTGAGTTTTGCGATCGCCTCTAATTTTCCTGAAATTTTACCTAAATTGATGCTGGTGGGCGGCCCGCCGGTCGATCGCCCGTCTGAGTGCTTCGAGCTAGCGCCGGCGAATTCTGCGCCCCCAAGCTCTGAAGTAAGCGATCGTCGGAAATTGATAAAATTCTGCTACCAACCACAGCACAATCCCTAAATGGGACAAAAAAGCTAAACCAGTCCAAGCTGCGGGGAACCACGACAAGCGGCTGCCGGGAACCGGGGGAAAGTAGTAAGCCGAAAGTCCTAGCAAGGTGGTAGGAAGGAAGATCAGACCGATCGCCACGGCAAAATAAGGCCATCCCAATTCTAAGCCTTCGAGGTGCGCTCCTATCCATTTTTCACCGTTCCAGTGCCAAGTTACGGGCGGTTGGCGATCGGCCATTTTCAGCGATTGTCTTTCTTCGCTAGCCGTAAAAATGTGCTGGCAGAAGTTGCAACCTAGGGCTTCCATCATTGGCATGGTGGAAATTTCACCGGTGCGGCACACGGGACAGGGATATGTATCTTGAGAGTTGAAAGGTCGGGTTGATCGTTTGAGCGTCTGCATGGATCGGGCTGCTTGTCAAGATATTGAGTCATCTTAACAGAACACAGTTGTCAGTTGTCAGTTGTCAGTTGTCAGTTGACGGTTGACGGTTGTCAGTTGACGGTTGACGGTTGACGGTTGACGGTTGACGGTTGACGGTTGACGGTTGACGGTTGACGGTTGACGGTTGACGGTTGACGGTTGTAGGTAGCATTGTAGGTAGCATTGTAGGTAGCAGAATATTTTTGAGGTCGATCGAGCTATGGCGATCGCCCTATTGCGGCCCGCGGTACTGAACCCGATAAATCCGGTTGTTCGCCTCCTCAGTAAACAGCAAACTCCCGTCCGGTAAAACCAGCAAACCAACTGGTCGCCCCCAAGTTTTCGGGCCCGACGGGTCTGTGAGAAAACCCGTCAGAAAATCCTCATAATAACCTTGAGGGCGTCCGGTTGCCGCATTAAAAGGTACAAACACAATTTTATAACCGGTTCCAGCATTGCGGTTCCAACTGCCGCGAAACGCCACAAATGCCCCGTTCAGAAATCTTTTAGGAAACGTTTTTCCGTCGTAAAATTGCAGTCCCAAAGCTGCGGAATGCGCCTGAAACAAAACATCCGGCATCAATGTTTTTGCTGCTAAATCCGGTCGCTCGCTATTCCCATTTTTGACGTGGCGCGGGTCCAGCAAATTCGGTTTAAAATAAGTGTAAGGCCAGCCGTAAAACTCACCTTGACGAATTCTTGTCAAGTAATCCGGCACCAAATCATCTCCCAAACCGTCGCGTTCGTTGACTGTCGTGTAGAGTTGATTGGTTTTGGGGTGAAAATCCAATCCCACGGGATTTCGCAAACCTGAAGCAAAAGTTTGCTGGTTGGTGCCGTCCAAATTCATCACTTGCACCGACGCCCTCGGCAGCGGTTCGACATCGGCATTAGACTGGGAACCAACTGATACAAAAAGCTGGCGGTTGTTGGGAGAAACTACAACATTTCGCGTCCAGTGTTGGTTGTAGCCGCCGCCCGGTAAATCGGCAATTTTTTCACCGCTACCTGTTAATTGTTCCTGCCCTTTTGTGTAGGGAAATCGGCGGACTTCAGCGGTGTTTGCTAGGAAAAAATAGCGATCGGCAAAAGCCATACCAAAGGGAATATTTAACTTGTTTTGGGCGCTAGCAAAAGTCATGTTTACCTCAGCAACGCCGTCACCGTTGGCATCGCGCAACAGCCTGATCCGATTCTGGCGGGTTTCTGTTACCAAAACATCCCCTGTCGGCGTCAAAGCCAGCCATCGGGGAGCGTCTAAATTGTCAGCAAAAACGTTGACGACAAAGCCAGGAGGTACTCGCAGCACTGGCGATGGGGGAATCGCTATGACTTGAGGAGGTTTCGAGGCGCTTTCTGTGGCGAAAGGCTGCGGTAAAGAAGCTGGTGCAATCCGGATTGGCTGCGGGGAAAGCGGTTTGGTGGGCAGAGTTTGAGGGGTGCGAACATTGGTCAGCGGTACTGGGGAGGGAATCTGCGACAGCGGGCTTGGGGCGGCTGCGGGAGTCGCTGTGGCCTCTGTAGCTCGATCGCACGCAACCAGCGGCAGCAGTAGAATTAGCAACAGGAAACGCAGGTAATACATAGCAGCGATTTCTCAACAATTGCTCGACAATTCCATTATTACAATTCCTCGAAAAAAACGAAGCCACCGCGCGCGCGATGGCTTAATTAATTTCGCTTACTAATAACAGTTCGCAAAAAATGCAACTTTAGGGAGATGGTTTAAACCATCAGCTTCATCAGTCATCAAAAATCGAAAATCGAAAATGCTATAACCTAGCTCTACCAAAGGCCTCTCACGGGAGCCGGACGGGGAGCCGGAACCGGACGGGGAGCCGGAATCGGAGCTGGGGCCGGACGGGGAATCGGGCGGGGAGCTGGAGCCGGACGCGGCGGTGGCTCTGGGGCTGGGGCTGGACGCGGTGGTGGAGTGGAGGGACGAACAACCGTTGTCGATACCACCTTATAGTTGGGGATCACAACGATATTGTCCACCTGAGAGCCAACGTAGCTAGCCCTGACTTTCATTCCCGGTACGAGGCCGAGAATTTTCAGGACGCATTTTTGAATCCTGAGAGTCCGGTAGGGGGCGTTGTCTTCGCGAATTGTTACTACGTCGCCAACAATACTTTTGACAAAACCGGTAACGGTTTGAGCGTTTGCTGTTGTGGTGGTCTGCGTTTGGGCTATTTCAATTGGAAGGTTAGCCATCGCAGGATTCACTGAAACCGCCGATATTAGCACCGACAGGGTTGCACCTGTAAATAATTTGATCTTCTGAAGACGCATTGAAACCTCACATTAACTGCTTTTCAGGGTCGGGCTTGCTTCCGCAGCGCGAAAGTCCCAACCTCTTCACCTAATCCAGTTTAATCCCCGAAGTAGGAAATTTAGGACAATCTCAAAAAAGATTATCGAACAAGTGTTGAAAGACTAAATTTTACACGGTAAGTTCCCAATTTACAACAAGTTCAGGGCTTGGGAGCTCTAGAGTGCGGGCGTGATATATTGAGTTTGTTCGATCGATCGAACGGCCATTTTTTGGCGCCCGCCTAACTGTTGCTGCGGGGCCCAAACTCTCCCACAAGACAGATTGTACTTACCCGATGCAGCAGCGCTGTGGTGGCAATTTCTCGATCGCCGATCGGGAAATGCCAAAAAAATCAAATTAGTCGGATGTAAAATTAAATCATTTTCTTAGATGATTTATGCGTAAAGCGGGCTTTTTCGCGTATTTTTATGGCCAGACGACACCGATCCCGGTATAAAACCCCGGTTTCTTTAGTATTAGTGGCTAAGTTTTGTGTTGAGTTATCTCATCTCCGGTCAATTACCCGTAAAAAAAAATATTAGTTTGTAGTGAGGACTTCAGTCCGCATCAAATTTCAAGGACTCGGATTCCTCACTACCAAGCAATTTTCATGTTGTTATACAAGTTATAACTTGTGGAATTGAAACTAAAAACTGGGCTGGGCATTTACAGTCAAAAAGCCATGTCAAAATTTTTCAACTCGGGTGCGGTTTGCGGATAATTAGATCGAAACTTTGTAGGAACTGCTGGTGAGGAGTTTAGCGAACAAAATAATGGTAAACAGCAAATTTTTATTGAACAAGTTAATAGTGCTGAGTTTGAGTGCAACCGCGCTGTCGATCGCACTACAGCAACAAGCAACAGCCCAATCAGTTGCTAATTTGAATAATAGCGCGATCGCCCAGCAGGCGCCAAAATCAGAGGTAAAACTGCCAGCGCTGGGAGTTCCCGAACTGCCGCCCCTAGACGAACCGTCTCGGTATCTGCCGCAGGACCCAAAAGCTGCGGAAAATCCGATGGAGGAAGTGCGTTTAGTGCTGAGATTGCGAGAACGCCGCGTCTATGTTTACCGCAAAAATAAGGTGCAAGCCAGTTTCCCGGTGGCTGTGGGGAAAGACGGCTGGGAAACTCCCACGGGTAACTTTAAAGTTATGCAAATGATTAAAGATCCTGTTTGGGAGCATCCTTGGACGGGAGAACTTGTACCCGCAGGGCCGGACAATCCGCTGGGTACCAGGTGGATCGGGTTTTGGACGGATGGCAAAAATGTCATCGGTTTTCACGGGACTCCTACTCCAGAGTCGATCGGGCGAGCGGCTTCTCACGGTTGTGTCAGAATGTTCGATAAAGATGCCCAAGCTTTATTTGAGAAAGTCGCAGTGGGTACCCCAGTGATAGTTGAGAAGTAATCAGGTTTGTAGTGAGGACTTCAGTCCTTCTTAATGCGGACTAAAGTCCTCACTACAAACCTGGATTTTTCAAATAGATTGCTGATATTTTTCCAGCAATTCCGGGATATAATCGTAGCCGTCAACACCAATTACCGGAATGATATTCGATCGACTTTTTGTCAAAGACTCTTTAAAAGCGTCAGCCCCCATTTGTCCCCGCAAAATAGTCAGTAAACCAGCCGATTTCCGCCACTCCATCGCCCCAATTTGCTCCAAAGTATACATTCCCAAACAGCCCGCAAATATCGCTTGTTCTAGCTCGTTCAAGCTATAATAAGCTTGAGCGAGATAAGCCAAATTCAAACCTTGCAGGTACAAATCGCCGGAAAACTGAGCAGCTTGCCAACCTTTGATCAAATACTCGATCGCACCCGCGGCATTTTCCAGAGCAATTTTAGCAATACCGAGGCTGCTAGAGCAAAAAGCTTGACTTTGCCTGTCGCCTAATTTTTCTGAAAGTAACAAACCTTGCTCCAAATAGCCGATCGCACTTTCATAAACCTCCGGTTCCACCTCCTCCAACTGCCGCGCTTGAAACACCTCGCTGTAGCCCAAATTAGCCAGCGCATTCGCCTCACCTTGCCGCTCTCCGGCTTGCCGTGCCAGAATCAAAGCCCGCTGGCTGTAATTAATCGCTTCCTGATAATTTTTTTGAGCAACATAATTGCGGCTGATGTGATTGAGATTCGCGACTTCGCAGGCTTTATCTCCTTCCGTGCGGGCAATTTCCAGCGATTGCTTGTGCAATAAGATCGATCGCTCATAGGCCCCCGCAGCCTGCATCGAATAACCCAAAAGCGTCAAAATCCGAGCCTTCGCTTGAGTACCTTCAACACGTCGCAGCGGTTCATCTAAATAATCTAAAGTGTGCCGCAAAGCCTTACCATCAAAGGAAGCAAAAATTCCGCCATAAAGCGGAAAATATTCTCGCTGAGAAAACGCGCGTAAGATTTGCAAAGTTACTTGAAAACAAGCATTAGCCAACTGCTGGCCACTCTTAGTAGAATTATTAAACCCACTAGCTAGCTGACTCCAAATTACCGCAAAAGTAATGTAAGTAGAAATCGAAGCTTTTGTGGATACTTTGGAATCGTAAACTTGCTTATCAAACCATGTCGCCAAAGCCCGCTGTAAGCACTGCAAAACAATCGCCAACTCCAGCAATGTACTTAATTCTACATTAGATTGCTTAGCGGCAAATTCAACGATAGAATCACCCCTAGCAATAGTCTGCAAAAGAGCCTGAGAAAACGGACTGTTAACCTTTTTTGCCCAAAACGCCCAAGGCCCATTTTGTTCGGGACTGCCGGCGAATCCTAGCTGCTGTGGTTGATAAATCCAGCCGACGAGTTCCGGTTCCAAACGCTGCCAAGATTCTAAACCTTTAGCAATACCGGCGGTGATTTGCTGCAAATCTCGTTCAGTTTCGGGATTGGTAGTTTGCAGCATTTGTTGATGCACAGATTTGGACAACTGCTGCAATTGGTCGAGAGTCAGCGGATGTTGTTTGTTTGGGTCAATTATTTGCAATAATGCCAGGAGGCGGTCGTTGGATTCGACGGTGAGAATTTGTTGGATGGAAGATGCGATTTCGCGATCTACTCGGTTATCTTTCTGCCAGCGTTCCCATTCTCCTTGGATGGTTTTTAGCGCTCTGAGGCTACGATTTGCCTTGGCTTGTTTGATTTCGTCCTTTTCATTTCTGAGCAGGTTGTCGGTGGCATCTAAGCGTTCGCCGAAACAGCGTTCAAAGATTTCGCCGGTGCCGGTGCCAATGTCTTGCACCAACATTTGATATACTTGTTCTTTGGAGCGAATTTGACCTTTGAGGGTGATTTCGACAATTTTATCGATCAGTGCTAGGTAGCGATCGCGCAATGAAGTAGATTCTGGCATAATTTATGATTAGTTAATAAGTTTTTATTGACAAGGCAGACAGTATTTCAGGTGGCTAATTAATTTTACAAATCCTCTGGATTCATGCCCATATCCCGCAGTAACTCTGCCAATCGATTGGCGCGCTGTCTTTCTGATTCCGCCCGCTGTCTTTCTGATTCAGCGCGTTGACTTTCTAATTCAGCCCGCTGTCTTTCTGATTCAGCCTGCTGTCTTTCTGAGTCAGCGCGCTGACTTTCAGATTCAGCGCGTTGTCTTTCAAATTCAGCCTGCTGTCTTTCAAATTCAGCGCGTTGTCTTTCAAATTCTTCGGGAGTCAGAACCCAATCACCACTAGCATCGTACCAGCGCAGCCACAACCTCGAAAAACCTTCATAACAGCCTTCCCACAAACCGATACCTAACTCTAACTCCGGTATCCAGAATCGTGACTCGGTTAAAACTTGTTCCTCGTAACGATTGTCAATCAATTGAAATACCCTCAGTTGATTGGTGTAGCGACTAAAAACAAAGTAATAAGGAATCTGCAAAATCTCTTCATAAACTCGCCACTTAGTAGGCGGTTTATTTCGTACTTCTGGGGTGATTCCCAAATCCTCATCTTCAGTTCCAGGTGACAGCAATTCTACTACTACTAGAGGACTAATATTTTCTTGCCACATCACGTAGCTGAGGCGTAAATCCTCACCTCGATAGAATCTCTGGGCCCCTAAAACGAGAAACCAATCGGGTCTTTTATACCAATTGAGATGGTTAGAATCGTAGTATAGATTCAGGTCTGTCGCTATAAATATTTGGTCTAGGGGATGGTTGCGCGGACGGCAGGTTAGACGCAGCAGTTGGGGTTGATAGTCGTGGAATTCGTCAGGCAAACCGGGCTCCTCCGGGTCTTCACTAGGTAAATCATACATCGTGGGGAGCAGTTTGGTCTGGGAAGGCTGCGAGTCATGTTTGTATGCAGTCATAAGATTACCCCGGCTAGACGGCTTAAGGAGATTGAGGCGGTACGGCGATTAAGACATTATAGCGGTTTTCGATTTGTTTGGGCAAAAAGTCAGTATCCTTGGCACCGGGAATCTTTGCCAAATAACAATCACGAACTGCTAACATAAAACCTTTAATTGCCTCTGGCGGATTTTGAAAGTCTGCATATATTAGAAAATCGCACCACTTGTTTTCGTCTTCACCATAAATATCGACCAAATGCAGCCCTGCTAAATACTCGGCTACGGGGTCAAGTACAAAGCGGACATTCTCTTTGCTAGGAACATTCGTTTGCATGAGATGGAGTTTTTCTTCGAGATATTTAAAGCGTCTTTCCACATCTTGTGGATCAAATGCAGATAGCGCATTGATGGCATCTTGAATCTTAGTGCTAGTGGGTCGATAAGTCAGCTTCAGGCATTCCCAAGCGAGCAATTTAGCATCTTCGTGAACGGTGATATCTGTCAATTTATTCTCTACCATGTCCCGGTTTAGCTCGTTCAGGTATGACAGCATTAAATCTGGTATATTTTCAGGTAACTTACCCGTTTTGTTGCCTTCCATTTTCGCAACTAACACATCGGCGTACAGTTTGGCAAACAATACAGTTGTACTTCGGCCTTGAATTCTGATTTCCTCTAAAAGTTTAGCCAAATCGCCGCAGGCATAATGAAATTGGGAACCGTTAAAAAGATTCAATTTCCCTAGCTTGTCTAAGTATTTTTCCATAAAAGATGATAGTTCCGAGCCCTCAATTCGCAACGGGTGAAGCGTGTTTTTGTTGGCTTGACCCATTGTGGAATCAAGTCGCGAAGTCACAACCAAAGCATTGACGGGAAAATCGGCAGCATTAGGATTGATTTCCTTTTGGGTTGTTTCTGCCATTTCTGAAAAATGGTCGGCAATTACCAGGATACGGCGCTGTTGTAGCAATTTTTGTAGCAGTTCTTCAGAAATAGGGGTGGGATGGTTGGTGATAGATTTTAGTTGACCGCGTATGGCTTCAAAAAAGGGATGTTTGCCCTCGGCAACTTTAGTTTCTAATTCTTCTTCGATCAAGATTGGAATCATCAGGTGTTTGCAGAGGCGTTTTGTTTTATCGGGTTCCATTGCCCAATCGGCAATTTGACAAGCGATGCTGGTTTTGCCGATACCGCCTTCACCCCAGATGAGCAGACAGATTCGCTTTTTGGTGAAAATTGTTGGCAAATCTTGACCTCTAAGTTGAGGTAGTTTTTTGTCGTCTAATTCAAAAGAAACTGGGATGTAAGTAGCGCGGTTTTTGACTGTATTTCGTTGAGCAAATTGTTCGCGGACTGTTTCTATGTGGGCCGAAATCCAGGAATCTAGAACTCTGGGACGGTAAATGAAAATACTGATAAAGGTAAGGTCGCGAATTCGGACGGGAGCACCGCCCCATGTTTCAGGTAGTTTAAATTCGTAGGGTTTGAGTGCGTCGTTGATTCGCAGCAGCCATAGGGGACGCAGCCGGAGGATTGCAAACCACAGGGAGGGGAAGAAGATTAGGTAAATTATTGTTGCTGCTACCCACTGATTCTGGCTAATTAAATTGAATAAGTTGGCGTTTTGTTCGGCTTTGAGATTCTTGATGTATACACGGAAGTTTGGGATTATTTTCTTGCTCTGTGAGTCATAATCTAAACTAGACTTATCAGCTTCAGGTGTAGACTCTTCCAAAATTTTTAAGGCTGATTCTAGGTTTGATACCGCCTGATTTAACTCCGATGGGGTTAGCGTCTTTGCCTTTTCTTGAAGGCTAAGAGCAATGTTTTCCAAAGCAGAGGCTGCACTCCTACGCACGTCTGCATCCGAGTCTTTGAGCAACAGAATTAGCTGCGGCACAGCAGTTTTAGCTTCTGCACCGATACTCCCCAAAGCATAGGCTGCACGGCTAGGCACAAATGGATTTGAGTCTGTAAGCAGGGGAATTAGCTGTGGCACAGCAGCTTTAGCTTCTGCACCAATATTCCCTAAAGCTTGGGTTGCACTGCCACGCACCCCTTCATGAGAGTCTTGAAGCAGGGGAATTAGCTGTGGTACAGCAGCTTTAGCTTCTACACCGATATTCCCCAAAGCAGAGGCTACACTTATACGCACCTCTGCATCTGAGTCTTGAAGCAGGGGAATTAGCTGTGGCACAGTAGTTTTAGCTTCTGCACCGATACTTCCCAATACAAAAGCTGCACTGCTACGCATCTTGGCATCTGAGTCTTTAAGCAGGGGAACTAGGTGTGGCACAACAGTTTTAGCTTCTGCACCGATTTTCTTTAAGGCATAGGCGGCTCTGAAACGTACCTCTGCATCTGAGTCTTTAAGGAGCGGAATTAGTTGTGGCGCAGCAGTTTTAGATTCTGCACCGATTTCCCCCAAAGCAGAGGCGGCACTGCCACGCACGTATGCCTTGAAGTCTTTAAGGAGGGTAATTAGCTGTGGCACAGCCATTTTAGCTTCTGCACCGATACTCCCCAAAGCAGAGGCTGCGCTGCTACGTACACCTGCATCGGGATTGTTCAAAGCTTTAGCAAGGTCAGGAATAGCAGGATAGCCAATTTTTGTGAGAACCTCGGCAGCACTCCGGCGGACTAGCAAATTCTGATCCTGCAAAGCTTTCATCAAAGCAGGGATGGCTGGTTTACCTATTTGTCCTAACTTGTTAATAGCTGCATCAAGTTCCCTTTCATCGTTAGTCTTTAACTTCTCGATGAGGGAGGCAATTTCTTTGGGGTTAACTGTGGGTTCGTCCACAATTCCAGCCGTAGCATTACGAATCAACAGTAAAGGCGATGTGAAAGATAAAAACGAGACGGCAATTACGGCAACTAATCTTTTTCGGTAGCGCGTCGTCATGGGCCAGAATCCTTGTATTTGATGAGCCGTATCAGCCATTTTAATAATTGTATCTACATTCTCATCACACTGGTTTTCTGAATCCGGGCGATCTAAATTTGTGCTTGTCTGGGGTAAAATTGATAATCGATCTCCCTAAATTTCCTTAAACAGCGGGACTTTAAGAATATAAGTAATTGAACTCATAGCTGGTGTGAGGGGAGAATTACAGCAGTGAATCTATTTTAAATGCTGCCAAGGGCTAGCATCGCATCTTCCAAAACACACCAAAAAAATATTTACGTGTAACTTTTACTGGGAATTTGGATATATGAATCAGGCATTTCATGCTGCTGGTGAATAGCAAAGAAACGGCGCTCAATTTCTTTAAGCACTGCTGCATCATAATAAATCATACCGCAATCAAGACAAATCTCAACAGGCGTGTTAGGAACTAGCAAGTGTTTACCTTTGTGACTGTAAAGGTAATTGATTTTACGTTCTTCATAGCGGTTGCTACCGCAGCATTGGTGTCAACTTAACCTCAAACGTAGTGCGATTTTTCTGTCTAGCGATTCAGGCCTGATCCCCCCTAGCCCCCCTTAAGAAGGGGGGGACAAGATTCTTCTCAAAGTCCCCCTTCTTAAGGGGGATTTAGGGGGATCAGGCTTCGGATAAAAGCGATATTTCTCAATGGTTTTAGGCTTAAGCTGACAACAGTGCTACCACAGGTATTGCATCGGATTTCTCGCATGAGTTTATCCTCATTATCCGGGATTTCGGATTCTCAATCGACCTAATTCATTAGACAAGCTTGAATATCTGCTCTTTCTAGCCAAGGATAGCCTTCTAAAATGGTTTCAGGAGTATCACCGGCCGCTAGCATTCCTAGAACATGATCGACAGCCAGACGGCGACCCCGAACGATCGGTTTTCCGTTAAATATTTTGGGGTTGACGGTGATTCGTTCTAAAAGTTTTTGATTATCCATAATTTGAGGGATAATTAGATAATCACTATTCTATCATATTTGATGATTTCGGAACGACTTACTCTCTCAAAAAGCTCTCCTGTTTTAGAAGCCCAAGGATTAACTCGCCGCTTTGGCGGTTTGGTGGCTGTAAACGATGTATCTTTTACAGTTCAAAAAGATGAGATTTTTGGATTGATCGGCCCTAACGGCGCTGGCAAAACTACTCTGTTTAATGTAATGACTGGACTGATACCTGCTTCGAGTGGGAATCTGATTTATCAAAACGAAAATATTTCTAAATTGCGGCCTTATCAAATTGCTAATAAAGGTATTGCGCGGACGTTTCAAAATATTAGATTGTTTGGAGAACTTTCTGTGTTGGAGAATGTGGCGATCGCCCGACACATCCACAGCCGATCGCAAAATCCGGTATTATCGCTACTATCGGGGATTTTCGGCTTGCCAGAGTCTAACGCAATGGAGCGCAAAACCCAGCGGAAAGCCAGGGAATTGTTGGATTTGGTCGGTTTGGGCGATCGCGCGGGCGAACAAGCCAAAAACCTGCCCTATGGCGATCAGAGGCGTTTAGAAATTGCCCGCGCCTTGGCCCTAGAACCGAAAATCTTGTTGTTAGATGAACCTGCGGCGGGGATGAATCCTACGGAAAAGCACAAGTTAAGCGATTTCATCCGCGAAGTGCGCGCACAATTCAATTTAACTGTAATATTGATCGAGCATCACGTACCGCTGGTGATGGGATTGTGCGATCGAATTGCGGTGTTGCATTTCGGTCAAATGATTGCCTTGGGTGAGCCTGCGATTGTGAGGAATAATCCGGCTGTGATTGAGGCTTATTTGGGAGATGAAAGATGAAAGAGACACAAAATGAAATGCAACATAGCCCAATTCAAACAAAAGAAAATATCCTCTTAGAACTCAAAAATCTCTGTGTAAATTACGGCGGCATTCAAGCCCTACAACATATCAATTTAACCGTAAATGCGGGCGAGGTTGTCAGTCTCATCGGCGCTAACGGTGCGGGAAAAAGTACCACGCTGAGAGCAATTTCTAAAATGGTTAATTTGCGGGAAGGACAAATCATCTACAGCGGGCGCGATATTAGCCGCCGCCAAGCTCACGAAGTGGTAAAATTGGGAATCGCCCACAGTCCCGAAGGGCGCAGGGTTTTGGCGCAGCAAACGGTGTTAGCTAACTTGGAATTGGGGGCATATATTCGATCGGACTCCGCAGCAATCAAAGCCGATTTAGCCCAGCAATTCGAGCTATTTCCGCGCCTAGCAGAAAGACGGACTCAACTAGCGGGAACCCTTAGTGGCGGGGAACAGCAAATGCTGGCGATCGCCCGCGCGCTCATGAGCCGACCGAAACTGCTATTATTAGACGAGCCTAGTTTAGGCTTAGCACCTGCGATCGTTAAAGAAATTTTCGCGATCGTGCAAAACTTACGCTCCACGGGCGTTACAATCCTGTTAGTCGAACAAAACGCGAATTTAGCATTGCAGATTGCCGATCGGGCTTACGTACTAGAAGCTGGTAACATTACCATCACAGGTATAGGATCGGATTTGCTAAACGACGAGCGAATCAGGAGCGCATATTTAGGTTGACTTGGTTAATTTTTGGCATTCTCACGGCTTTTTTTGAAGCAGTAAAAGACGTTTTCGGCAAACAAAACCTGAAAAACAACGATGAATATGTTGTAACTTGGTCATTAGCATTTTTTTCAGCAGTCTTTTTAGCACCCTTTCTGTTTTTCATAAAAATACCACAACTCAACCCACAATTAAACCCGCAATTCTGGATAGCCTTGTCAATCGGAGGAAGCATCAACGCACTCGCAGCTATCCTCTACATTAAAGCCATCAAACAATCTGACTTATCCCTCACCGTGCCGCTAGTAGCTTTGACACCTTTATTCATGCTGCTAACTTCACCATTAATTGTCGGCGAATATCCCAACTTTTTTGATTGTATCGGAATCTTTCTCATAGTCACCGGTTCCTATCTATTAAATATCAAAGAAAAATCTCAAGGATACCTAGCGCCCTTCAAAGCACTGCTGCACCAACCAGGGCCAAAATTAATGTTAATCGTAGCATTTCTCTGGAGTATCACCTCAAACTTTGATAAAATCGGCGTGCAAAACTCCTCCCCAATTTTTTGGTTGTTCTCTTTATTTACGGCCATGAGTGTGTTACTGCTGCCAGTTTTGCTGCACAAAACCCCTAATCCCAGCCGCAAAATTATCAAGCACTTACCGATGCTAGTAATAATGGGTTTTTTCAATGCTTTAGGAGTCGTTTTTCAGATGCAAGCTTTGACAATGACTTTAGTTATGCAAGTAATAGCAGTTAAGCGTACCAGCGTATTAATGGGTGTACTCTTCGGCCATTTCATTTTCAAGGAAAAAGATATTCAGCAAAGATTGTTAGGATCTGCTATTATGATTCTGGGAGTTTTCTTTATCACCCTATGATCGGCCTGAGGTTCGTAGTGAGGACTTTAGTCCGCATCCAAACCCGAAGCCGTAGGGTGCGTCGCCTGCGATAAATACCTAACTAAGTACAGACAATCTGAAAGCGACGCACTTGGTTATTTAAGTATGATTTTCCGTAGTACATAAAAAAATCTAGCCGTAGGGTGCGTCGCCTGCGATAAATACCTAACTAAGTATCGACAATCTGAAAGCGACGCACCTAGATTATTTAAGAGCGAGTTTGATCGATTATTTTGTCAGGTGCGTCGCTATGAGACTGTCTGTATTTTTTTAAGGATTTTCGAGGGCGACACACCCTACAATTGTACCGTTATCTAAGTTTGATTGTAGTCAGGTGCGTCGCTAGGAGATTGTCTGTATTTTTTTAAGGATTTTCGAGGGCGACACACCCTACAATTGTACCGTTATCTAAGTTTGATTGTAGTCAGGTGCGTCGCTAGGAGATTGTCTGTATTTTTCTAAGGATTTTCGAGGGCGACACACCCTACAATTGTACCGTTATCTAAGTTTGATTGTAGTCAGGTGCGTCGCTAGGAGATTTTCTGTATTTTTTTAAGGATTTTCGAGGGCGACACACCCTACAATTGTACCGTTATCTAAGTTTGATTGTAGTCAGGTGCGTCGCTAGGAGATTTTCTGTATTTTTTCAAGAATTTTCGAGGGCGACACACCCTACAATTGTACCGTTATCTAAGTTTGATTGTAGTCAGGTGCGTCGCTAGGAGATTTTCTGTATTTTTTCAAGAATTTTCGAGGGCGACACACCCTACGCCTTATTTCATCTGGACTTAATTATAGAGGAAAAATTAATGCACAAAATAGCCGCCACACCCGGAGGTTGGAACCCTCAAGCAGAAGGAGTAATTTTTATTCAGCAAACACCAGCACCAATCGTATTTATTAGTGCTGCTGATACCGATATTCAAACCCTCGCGGCCGCCTCGTCAAAAATGCCCGCAATGTTTCCGAAAGTGCGGGCGGTAAATCTACTTCAGTTGCAGCAACAATTAACCATTGACACCTATGCTGAGGAAATTTTAGAACGCGCGGAGGTGATAATTTTAAGGTTGTTAGGCGGGCGTTCTTATTGGTCTTACGGGTTAGAAGTTCTGCGGGAAACGGTGCAGAAAACTAATGCAGCGTTGATTGTGATGCCGGGTGAAGATAGTCCCGATCCGGATTTAATTAGCCATTCTAATGTATCGCTGTCAGCGGTAAATCAGTTGTGGCGTTATTTTACTGAAGGCGGAGTGCAAAATTTTGTTAATGCACTCAAGTTTACTGCTGATACTTGTTTGAAAACTGCTTATCATCCGGCTCTTCCTCAAACAGTTGATCGCGTTGGGATTTATGATTGGGGCGGGCGCGCGGCGACGTGTTTTGAAACTTTTCAACCAGATTCTGATCCCCCTAAATCTCCCTCAAGGGAGACTTTGACAACTTCTTCCTCCCCCCTTATTAAGGGGGGCTGGGGGGGATCTCCGGGTTTTAAACCACACCCTAAAGGAGACGGGGAGGGCGGGCACGGGGGCACCGCCCCTACGGTTTGCTCCCCCCTTATTAAGGGGGGCTGGGGGGGATCTCCGGGTTTTAAACCACACCCTAAAGGAGACGGGGAGGGCGGGCACGGGGGCACCGCCCCTACGGTCGGGATTTTATTTTATCGTGCTCATTATTTGTCAGGGAATTTAGCACCAATTGATGCACTTTGTCAAGCTTTGGCAGAGCGAAACTTAGTACCAGTTCCCGTTTTTATATCTTCCTTGCGCGAACCAGATTTGCAAGTGGAATTGCTGGAATATTTTAAACCCAAAGAATCCGAGTCAATTCAATTATTGCTCAATACGACAAGTTTTGCAATCTCTGGTTTTAATAGTCTAGAATCTGAACAAAATACATTAAAATCCTTAGATGTTCCAGTATTGCAAGCCATCTTCAGCGGCGGTGGTTTGGAACAGTGGGAAAGCGAATTACAAGGACTTTCGCCTCGGGATGTGGCGATGAATGTGGCATTGCCGGAAGTAGATGGTAAAATTATTACTCGGGCTGTTTCTTTTAAAGCTGTACAAACTTGGAACAGCGAGTTAGAAACTGATGTGGTAGGATATGTCGCAGCGGACGATCGCATTTCATTCGTAGCTGACTTAACCGCGAATTGGGTGAAAATGAAACAAACCCCAGTCGCCAACAGACGTATCGCCATAATTCTCGCTAATTATCCCACCCGCAACGCCCGCTTAGCTAACGGTGTCGGTTTGGATACGCCTGCTAGCTGTGTGGAAATTCTCAAGGCTATGCAGGAAGCTGGTTATCAAGTTGAAAATATCCCGGATAACGGTAATGAGTTAATTGAACTCCTGACTTCTGGCGTGACAAATGACCCGGAAGGACGCGAATTGCAGCCGGTTCGTCAATCTCTGGATTTGGCAGAATATGAGAAATATTTTACTACTTTGCCGCCGGAAGTACAAGATGGAATTTCTCAAAGATGGGGATTAGCAGAAAGCCATCCACAAGATTTAACAACTGACAATAAGTCTTTCCCGATTCCCGGTATTCAATTCGGTAATGTGTTTGTCGGAATTCAACCATCGCGGGGATACGAAATTGACCCAACTTTAAATTATCACGCGCCAGATTTGGAACCGACTCACAATTATCTCGCTTACTATTACTGGCTGCGCGAAAAGTTGGGAATTGATGCGATTATTCATGCGGGAAAACATGGGAATTTAGAATGGCTTCCCGGTAAAAGTGTCGCATTATCTAATAAATGTTATCCCGAAGTCGCATTAGGCGCGCTACCGAATTTTTATCCGTTTATTGTCAACGATCCGGGGGAGGGTTCCCAGGCAAAAAGACGATCGCAAGCCGTGATTATCGACCACCTGACCCCGCCGATGACGCGCGCCGAACTTTACGGGCCTTTGCAGCAGTTGGAGGCTTTAATCGACGAATATTGCGAAGCCCAAAGCTTAGATCCGTCCCGATTACCGATGATTCGCGATCGCATTGTCGCCCTCACCAACCAGGAAAACCTCGATAAAGACTTAGGAATCCAACTCAACAAATCGGAGTTTACTGAGTTTATCACTCGCACCGACGGTTATCTCTGCGAACTCAAGGAATCCCAAATTCGCGACGGATTGCACATTTTTGGCCAGTGTCCCCAAGGTAGACAGTTGCGAGATTTGATAATTGCGATCGCCCGCCATCCTAGCACAAATCGTTCCGGCTTAACCCGCGCCCTCGCCAAAGACTTAAATCTAGATTTCGATCCTTTAACCACCGCAGGCGATTTAACCGCAGAATTAGAAGATAAAGCGGCTGAATTAGTAGATAATTTAATTGCAAACATCCGCGTTCATCCGCGTTTATCTGCGGTTATAAATCCACCAATAGGAGAAGCCACCCAACAAGAATTAGATTGGATTTCCAACTATCTCTTACCTTCACTCCTCCAAACAAACCAAGAAATTACTAACCTGTTGCGCGGACTAGATGGACGACACATCCCCAGCGGTGCATCCGGCGCACCAACCCGTGGTAGACCAGATGTATTACCTACAGGCCGCAATTTTTACTCAGTAGATATCCGCGCTATTCCCACAGAAACCGCCTGGAGAGTTGGCAGAGTTGCGGCCGAAACTTTAATCGAAAGATACACTCAAGAAAATGGCGAATATCCCAAAACTTTGGGTTTGTCTGTGTGGGGAACATCCACAATGCGGACGGGCGGAGATGACATTGCTGAAGCTTTAGCATTAATCGGAGTTCAACCGATATGGGATGGGCCTTCGCGCCGAGTTGTCGATTTTGAAATCTTGCCTGTTTCTGTTTTGGGGCGGCCGCGGGTTGATGTTACTTTGCGGATTTCGGGTTTTTTCCGCGATGCTTTTTTTAATTTAATTGATTTGTTTGACTCCGCTGTGAAAGCTGTGGCGGATTTAGATGAACCTGCGGAATCTAATCCCTTAGCAGCACAAGTTAAAGCAGAGATTCAGCATTGGGAATCGGCGGGTTTTAGTCGGGAAGAGGCGGAAGTGCGATCGCAATTTCGAGTCTTTGGTTCAAAACCGGGGGCTTACGGCGCGGGACTTCAAGGCATAATCGAAGCTCAAAACTGGACAGACGATGCAGATTTAGCAACAGCTTACATTAATTGGAGCAGTTACGCCTATACAAGTAATCCCACCCCCGCAACTGGGGCGGGCACGGGGGCACCGCCCCTACAAAATCCGGGGGCTAATTCCCATACCCCCCCAACCCCCCCTTACCAAGGGGGGGCTAATTCTCATACCCCCCCAACCCCCCCTTACCAAGGGGGGGCTAATTCCAACTCTTGTCCCCCCCCTTACCAAGGGGGGGCTAGGGGGGGTGAATTAATTTCTGAGGCTAATTCCAATTCTTGTCCCCCCCCTTACCAAGGGGGGGCTAGGGGGGGTGAATTAATTTCTGAGGCTAATTCCACTTCTTGTCCCCCTCTTTTGCAAGGGGGGGTTAGGGCGGGTGAATGGGGATGTTCCGCGCCGGAAGCCTTTACACAACGTCTCAGCCAAATGCAAATTGTTCTGCAAAACCAAGACAACCGCGAACATGATATTCTGGACTCCGACGATTATTATCAATTCCAAGGCGGAATGACAGCGGCAATTCGCAATTTGCAAGGGAAAAATCCTGAAACTTATTTCGGAGATAACTCGATTCCCGAGAATCCCAAAGTGCGACAACTGAAAGAAGAAATTGCGCGGGTTTATCGCAGCAGGGCGGTAAATCCGAAATGGATTGAAGGGGCGATGCGTCACGGTTATAAAGGTGCTTTTGAAATTGCCGCGACAGTCGATTTTTTGTTTGCTTATGATGCTACGGCGAATTGCGTTGAAGATTTTATGTATCAAGGAATTGCTGAGGCTTACATTTTTGATGAAAAAGTGCAGGGATTTATCCAGGATAATAATCCTTGGGCGTTGCGAGATATGGCGGAAAGATTGTTAGAAGCCCGCCAGCGGGGGTTGTGGCAGAGCGCCGATCGCGATACTCTGGATAAATTGCGATCGATCGCCCTCCAAGCCGAAGCAGTCATCGAATCCCACACAGACATACGCAATTAACCTCGCCAGACCGTTTGCGGTAATATTTAGTCATGTTTCGCGAACGGTGAAAGTTGTATGATTCGCCGCTACATTGCTACCCTCAGCACTAACATCTTAAAACGTACCTGCGCCGCAGTTGCTGCGATCGCACTTACAGCCGGATGTTCGCCTTCCAAACCGCCCAACACCACAGAGACATTAAGCCCGATCGCCTCACCTATCGTTCTAGCGCAGCCACCAACCTCTGTGTTAGCTGGAAACCCCAACAAACCCAAAAAATCGATCGCCGTTCCTTCTTGCCCCCAAAACGATCGATTTGCGGAGTCAGTTAACTTTGCCACCAAGGCCGCAAATTTGGCTCAATCTGCCAATTCAAAACAAGAGTGGGACGAAGTAGCAGCCCTGTGGGTTCAGGCTGTCGCTTGGATGCAAGCGGTTCCTCCCGCTAGTCCCCGGCGGGCGTTTGCTGAGAAAAAAGTAACCGAGTACATGAAAAACCTGGTTTATTCTCAACAGCAAGCGGGCGCAACCCGATCGCTAGCCAGTAATGTCAGTTTCAGCAGCGATTTACTCGACGAACAGCTAGAACTATACCTATCCTACGTTGCAGCCGTCGGCCCGCCAGATGTTTTAATTGTCGGTAGTTCCCGCGCCTTGCAGGGAGTCGATCCCAAACAGCTAAAACAATCTTTGGCCGCTAACGGGAGTCCGGGTTTAAAGGTATTTAACTTTTCAGTCAACGGCGCAACAGCCCAAGTTGTTGACTTTCAAATGCGGCGGCTTTTGAAGCCCGATCATTTGCCTCAAATGATTGTCTGGGCGGACGGCGTGCGCGCATTTAACAGCGGCCGGGACGATCGCACTTTTAATTCGATCGTCGATTCTGAAGGCAGCCAGCTTTTAGCAAAAGGGGTTCGCCCCAAACTCGCGTCTGGTGAACCTAACGTGACTCCCAAGTGTTACAGATTCCCGCAGCCCTGCAACACTGATGGCGATGCCACTTTCCGCCGATCGCAAGCATCGGTCGATCGACCTTTCAGCGGCGGGCCAGATGCCCACCCCACAGTCAAATTCCTGTCAAGTGGAACAGGCATCTTGCCTGTTGCCCAGAATGCTACAACAGTAGCAATCAGACAAGTCAGCGAATTAGCAGATGCGATCGACTCTAACGGATTCCTGTCAATGTCGGGCAGTTACAATCCCGACACATATTATCGACAAAGGCCTTACGTGTCAGGTAGATACGATCGCGACTACGAAGACTTCAACCTCAGCGGCGAACAAGCAACAGCCTTTAATTCAGTCGTAGCATTTACCAAAACTCGGAAAATCCCCCTAATTTTCGTCAACTTGCCCCTCACCGACGACTACTTAGATCCAACTCGTCGATCGGCAGAACAACAGTTTAGACAACGAATGAAGCAACTCTCAGCCCAAAAAGGCTTCGCCTTCCGCGACTTATCCCAGCGGTGGCCAAATCGTAACGACTATTTTTTCGATCCCAGCCACCTCAATCGCTTTGGGGCGATCGCAGTTGCGCGCATCCTCGCAGCCGATACCAGCATTATCTGGCCACAGCCCAAATCCCGAATCACCGATGGATGATGCGATTTGAGATTTGAGATTTGAGATTTCCTCGTTACCAGGCTCTGCCTGGTAAAACTGATCCGGAGGCTCTGCCTCCAAATTGTGAAAAATGCTGCAAAATATAAATTGACATCAAACACCGGTTTGTGTCGATCGAACAAATTGTGAGAGTTTTGCTGATATTGTTCTGGCGATCGGACACTTCCACTACGGCATCATCCGGATGCCACAGCATTTGACATCAGTCTCAAATCTCAATAATCTAAAATCTAAAATCGTTCGACTGAGCGCTAGCCGAAGTCTAAAATCTAAAATAGATTCATTGTGCAACTAAAACAAGTAATTATCGCCCACAAAGCCAGAGATCTCCTTAGCCAGCGGTGGGCAGAACAATGCGCCCGCCAGTTAGAAAGTCGTGGTTGTCAAGTTTTAATGGGCCCCAGCGGCCCGAAAGATAACCCCTATCCAGTATTTTTAGCTTCTAGTAACAGCCCAATTGATTTAGCCGTAGTCCTCGGTGGCGACGGTACAGCCCTAGCGGCAGCGCGGAATTTATCTGCTGACGGCATCCCGATTTTAGCTGCGAATGTCGGCGGACATCTGGGCTTTTTAACCGAGTCTTTTGAGGATTTCCAAAATACAGAAGAGATTTGGGACAGACTCGCCGAAGATAGGTATGCTGTGCAGAAGCGCATGATGTTGCAGGCGGCGCTTTTTGAGGGAAACAGAACTAATTTGGAGCCCCAGAGCGATCGATTTTTGGCACTTAACGAAATGTGTGTCAAACCTGCTTCTGCCGATCGAATGCCGAGCTGTATTCTAGAAATGGAAGTTGACGGCGAAGTAGTCGATCAATATCAAGGCGACGGTTTAATTGTCGCAACTCCCACCGGTTCGACTTGTTACACCGCATCCGCCAACGGGCCGATTATCCATCCTGGCATGGATGCGATCGCAGTTACTCCAATTTGCCCTTTAAGTTTATCAAGTCGGGCAGTAGTTCTGCCTCCCGGTTCCGTCGTCAGCATTTGGCCATTAGCAGATTACGAACTCAGTACAAAACTCTGGATGGACGGCATTTTAGCTACATCAATTTGGCCCGGACAGCGCGTAGACGTGCGGATGGCAGACTGCGAAGCCAAGTTTATCATTTTGCGAGAAAACTATTCTTATTACGGCACTTTGAGGGAAAAACTTCAGTGGGCCGGAGCTCGAATTCGTTACAGCAACAATCACCGCAATTAATCGAAATCATCGACAAGCGACTGATATTCACCTGTAGAGAATGTCAGTCGCTTTCAAGACATTCTCTACAGCGTTCTCACCTATAGCCTCGATCGCTCCCGAGTGATATCGCGTGCGATCGACTAACCTCACTAAAATTCGTTCGTAGTGCGGACTTAAGTCCGCATCCGGAGCGGACTGAAGTCCGTACTACGAACCGTTTTTATACCATTTTTACAAATTGTTGCTACGCCCATTAAGCCTATATAAATTATCTGTCTATCGTCATAAATTGCCGGAGACGGCTTGGCCTTACGTCCCTACAGGTAAAAACCTCTAATTTATTTTTTGTAGCAAGGTTTTTTTAAATTGGTATTATTATATCGATCGGGCATCATAGGAAGTATTCTGGTAATCCATAGTACCAGCTTTAAAACCGCAAGCTTTTTATT
This sequence comes from Microcoleus sp. bin38.metabat.b11b12b14.051, assembly GCF_013299165.1. Classification (NCBI taxonomy): domain Bacteria; kingdom Bacillati; phylum Cyanobacteriota; class Cyanophyceae; order Oscillatoriales; family Microcoleaceae; genus Microcoleus; species Microcoleus sp. bin38.metabat.b11b12b14.051. Next base: position 84,546 of record NZ_JAAFKD010000013.1, on the reverse strand, counting down.
TGATTGCCAAACATTTGGTTTAAAGCCTCTCCCTTGTAGGGATAAATTAAAATAAAACTATTCATTACTCCCATCCTATTCCTTGCACGTCACTGTCAACTGTCAACTGTCAACTGTCAACTGATTAACGCTGTCAACCCAACGACTGCGCGAGCGGGCTATCAACTGTCAACTGTCAACTGTCAACTGACCAAAGCTATCAACTGATTAACTGTCAGCGTCCGCTAATCTATCGGAGATTATGTGAGTAACGATCGATATTTGGCTGTCGCGCTTTAAAATCCCGAACCGGGTTGTTTGAGAAACTCTGCTTCTTCCGGAGTTGTGTCGCGTCCCAGAATTTGATTGCGGTGGGGAAATCTCCCAAAACGCTCGATGATTTGAAAATGCCGCATTGCAAAATCAATCACTGAATCGCTGTCAGGTTCGCCACTGAGTTGGCGAAATAATTCCACAGACTTTTGCTGGTGTTCTAAATTTTCGCTGTGCTCAAAAGGCAGGTAAACAAACCATTTTTGTACAGTCAGCAATTCGCGATCGAACTGACTGTTAACAGCGTGTTGGGCGGCGGCCAAAGCTTTGCTGTCTGTGGCGAAGGCTTGGGCTGTGGCGCGAAACATATTGCGCGGGAATTGATCGAGGAGTATAATTAATGCTAGGCAGTTTTCCGGGGAATCTTGCCAGGAGTCGAGTTCACCGGAGGCTGCTCGTTCGTATTGCGGCAGAAAGCGATCTCGCACCTCGGCATCAAAGTCCGTATCTTTTTCAAACCACTTCTTTTGGACTTTGCCAAACTCGCGAGAGTGCGATCGACCAAACCAAAAATCTAAAACTTCATTCATTAGCAAGCCCCTTAGCGATTGATTCTTGATTGCAATTTAGGTATTTGTAGTTGCACAAAATATGCTTTACGTGCAACTACAAACCGCAGAAATTAATCATTATCAAAGATGACCATCCCAAAAACAGGTACTAGCTTTCCGAGGCTATAGAGGGTTTAGTCAAAAAAATTAGACCCTAGTTTAAGCTTCCAGACTCATCTGTTTTTGAGTAAATCTAAAATCTAAAATCTAAAATCTAAAATCGACTGACTTAGGAACTTTTGTTGTCCGGTAATAAAATTCACGAACTCGTAAACAGTCTGTCCCAAGTTTTGCCTCCCACAATTCCGTCTACAGGAAGCTTGGCTTCCCGCTGAAATATTTTCACTGCATCTAGAGTTGTTCTACCGAAAATGCCATCAAGTGCGATCGGTTCTGGACACACACCGCGGGCGTTTAACAGTTTTTGCAGTTTCTTTACATCTTCACCTCTCGATCCGTGTTTTAAAATCCTTTTATGGTAACGGACTTCTGGTTCGTGGCAATCATTAGTGTGGCAAACTGTGCTGCTGCTGCTGGTGCCAGAATAACTGGCTGCATTTGCCCCAGTCAAAACTAATAAGCCGAGCACTGCTAGTAAATAATAAAAAGTCTGCGATCCAACCATACTTTCCCTGTTAATTTTCTCAAGCGTTTTCTGCGATATTGACTTGCAATAAACGGGTACAAGCTGCCGACTCAAGTCGTGGACGAACCAAAAATCTTAGACTCTAGTTTAAGCTTTCAGATTCCTCAAGGCGAGTCAATCTAAAATCTAAAATCTAAAATCGAATGGCGATTGTTTGAGAGTGAGAAACCTGGTGTGTGGGATGGAGGTGTCCAACCTCGATCGGGTTTCTGGCAACATTGATACTCCCCATGCTTAAAAGCGAGGGGGATTCTTGAAGAGTCCAGAGTCAGACCTTCAAAGGCGCTATCAAGTCGCCGCTACTCACTCCGTTTGAATTTATTCAAACATTGCGTATACTTTATTTGGTTTTTTTGCGAACGCGAGTCCATCGCTAGCCAACAGATACGGTACGCTCTACATCCTGCTATTGTTTGCTATGAGAACTATTCCGAATCTGAGTCGGATCTGTCCGTTGCCGGAATTGCTCGCCCTCTAGGATGTTTCAACACGTAGATGGTTGTTCTTACTTGATCGCCCTCTATGATAACATCATTTCTTGATTAACCACGTAAAAAAAGTATTGAACGCGGTTGAAACCGCTGCCGACTTTTCCCCGTGTCTAAAGCCAGGGGCTTGCATCTCGTTTTTTGGTCAACCGGCATTTTACAACATAAGTGGCTTTACCGCAAAATCTTTGATCGTGCAAGTTAAATTTTGTTGTTCTTGGGTAGCAGCAAAGGTAACAATTACTTCGCACGCTACAGAAACTGTCAGCATTACCAAGTTTCTCGCCAGCGGGTAATCACAAATGTCATCATTCGCCGGTGAAGGAACCCGATAGTGTTGGTTCCAAATTATTTCTGAGTAATCGGCGGCTAATCCGACGTGCAAGCACGGAATGGAGGCACTCGCACAGTAGTCTTTGACTGCTTGTCGCCCGATGCTATTATCAAAAGTATCGATCGCCACGGCACTCTTGGCAAGCAGGCGATCGACATTGGCGGGTGTCAATTCCTTGGAGTGCGCCTCAATGCTGACAGACAAGGCGCGGTACAGGTTGTTGGCGAGAATTTTGGCTTTGAAGGCGCCGATGTCCGATCGATAATAGGGTTGAGTGGAAAGGTTGCGCTCTTCGATGCGATCGCGATCGATGACTCTTAACTGACAAAAGCCCGATCGCGCCAGACTCTCTACCATATTCGCACCCAAAGCGCCCGCACCGCACACCGTTACCGGGAAATTTTTAACCAGCGACATCACTGCCGGACTGCGGTAAAGTTGTTCGTGAAAGAATATACTCATATTAGTTGACAGTTGACAGTTGACAGAAGATCCCGCCCGCGGAGTCGAGGGGTTGACAGAAGAGCGCGCTCGCGACTTGCCCGCCCGCGAAGTCGAGGGGAGTCGAAGAGTTGACAGTTGACAGAAGAGCGCGCTCGCGACTTGCCCGCCCGCGAAGTCGAGGGGAGTCGAAGAGTTGACAGTTAACAGCTAACAGTTAACAGCTAACAGTTAACAGCTAACAGTTAACAGCTAACAGTTAACAGTTAACAGTTAACAGTTAACAGTTAACTGTTAACAACCAACAATGCCCATTATCTATTTTCGACGACTCCGACTAATGACTGCAAGTCGAAATCCTTGTCCAATCCGCTGAGACAAATGCCAGCACTCATCACAGTTAAGTCTTTTTTGGCGATCGCCGAACTATGATGCTCTCCGCTGCCGCTAGTCCATTCAACCAACCAATAATCTTGGCGATCGCTAAAATCTCGCAACTCGCCGCCGCCCATTTTTAACGCCCGCTGCAAGCGTTGTTCGTCCCGCACTTTCGGATTGAAATCTTTAATATTTCTTGCCACAAATTCATAAACAACTCGCATTTCCGGCGTCATTCCTTTAAGGCGAACATCTTGAGGTAAAATCAACTTTTTTAAAGCTGCTTTTAACTGCTCTGGCAGCAGCGGATCGGCGCGCCTGTCAATTTCCTCAAACCAGAAAGAATCACCGTCCCACCGCGCCACAATCCTATCGAACTGCGAGCCTTCAGTTACTAAATGTACAGCTACGGGTTTAGCAACACCCGTGCGCTGTTTAGCATCAGACTCGTTAACAGGATAAGCCAGCCAAGTTTGCCCTTGCAGAATGCGAGCCAGTTGCAAGCGAATCGGTACCAGCAGTTGTAAATACTCTGCCATTTGTGGCAAATCCGGTTCGTCAACCACAGCAGCAATTTTCTCATTAATCGGCGCAAAAATAGCCCATCCTTCAAAGTTGGACGGCTGCGATTTAAAAGTATAAATCATGCCAGCTATCCTTGTCCGCACCTTTCCCCTCCGAACGCAAGGAGCCAGGAATTGGGTATTGAGTAGCTGCCCTTCTTTTGCCCCAAGTTGGGTGAGGATTTTGCGGATATCTGCCATTGAAGTGACCTCCGTAATTTTACTTATTTTTACACAGTCTGCATTTAAATTAAGCGTATATAAACATTTATAAATACTATTGACATCGATTCAATGCCAAATATAATAGTTAACGATAATTCACAGTTAAGTGTATTAAAAAATTAAGTGAATATGCTGCAAAAACTTGGTTTAAAGTTGGTAGTATTGACTGTTCTGACACTTCCTATGTTTGGCTCTGCCCAGATGGCCCAAGCTCAGAACACTCATGGAGCTACTGCTTATTCCCCGACTTCTGACGCCACGGGTATTAGTTGGGATCATGCTACAGAGAAAGAAGCCCTAGATGCAGCAGTAGCTGCCTGCAATACACAAAGCGGAGGGGCTAACGACTGTCAAGCGCTGACATCTAATACCAATAACTGTGGAGCGATATCAGTAGGAAAAGGAGGAGCAGGTGCGGGCTGGGGCGATGATAAAGCATCAGCAGAAGCTCAAGCTCTGGCTGGTTGCAGCGAACTAGATGGTGGCAACTGCAAAATACAGCTTTCAGCTTGCAACAAGTAATTGACAATACAAAAATCGGTCGCAAAGGTGTAAATTTGCGATCGTCATAATAGCTGAGAAAATAGTCATATTATGTCCGGTCGATTACCATAACAAAAATAGTTTGTAGTGCGGACTTTAGTCCGTAGCCGGAGAGCGGACTTTAGTCCGCACTACAAACCTTTTATATTGGGTTAATCGATCGCAGACAATATCATATTATTTCCGGTTATTTCTGCGACTATAAAGGTTTGTAGTGAGGACTTTAGTCCTCTGATTATAAGGACTAAAGTCCTCACTACAAACCAGTAGGTGCGCCACCAGCACCTCGGCCAGTTAATCTCCTACTTCAGACGTAACTGCATCCGGCGGTAGCAAACTTTCTAATCTATCTTTAGACCAGTATTCAGTAGGATAGGCGAGTGCAATAATATCAGAAAGTCGAATCAACCACGTAACTTGTCCGTAAGCATCGGTATTTTCCCCGTGTTCGTTAGGGGGAACTATTACCAAAAGTTCGGCAAAATCTCCGTACAAATTAACCGGAATGCCACCGAAACTGCTATTATTTGTTTTAATCCAAACTTTACAGCCTCGATCGAGAGCTTCTTGCAGTCGCTGGCTGAGCAAAGTGGATTTTTTGACCAGGGATTTTTTGGCTTTCGACTTTTTTCCCATAGTTTTAAGAAGTTAAAGTAGTTGTACTGTGGTTGCACAGTGGGTTGCACAGTGGGTTGCACAGTGGGTTGCACAGTGGGTTGCACAGTGGGTTACACAGTGGGTTGATATCGGCGTGCGATCCTCTTTGAGGGCTTCGCTAACGCGATTTGGTATTGAAACGGACAAAATGAGAAAGGCGATCGCCCCGTCGGCACCCATCAGTATAGTCTACAAGAAAGTGCGGCACTGCGATCGCAATAACAATTTAATCCTCAAATCGCGCAATAATACCTATAAAAAAATACAACTCGTCGCTAAACGGCTAACCCTCCTTGCTCTCAGTCACGGCCAATTATTCAATTCTCAAATATAAAATCTCAAATTTCAAATCGTCTGACTTGCGGTAGCGCTGTTACAGAGTCAGTCAGCAATCCCCGTATTTATACTGTGACAAAATGCAGTATAATCGGCAAAATCTTCCCAAATGGTTTAAGTAAAAAAATGGACTGGCGAAAGCTCATTCATCCCAAGCCAAAAACTGCAACAATTCAACCCGCAGCGGCAGAAACTCGATTGTCTGTAGAATTCTTGTTGGGGCTGTTTGCGGCAGGATGGACCCAAGAGCAGGTGTTAGAGAAATATCCCGCACTCACTTCGCCGAAGCTGCGCGCTGCTTTAGCTGCTGCGGATTCCCAGTTAGTGTCATCGATCGCCAATCCTGAGTTACTGGAAATTATCGCACAAACTAGGGAAGAGTTAAAAATCGGGAAAAACTTGTCGCTTCAGGATATTCAGGGGGATGTTTGGGAGTAAAGGGCGATCGTACTATTATCTCACTCATCTTGTTCACCTAAATCTATTTCCATTGGCTTAGTCACAAGTGCTAACCCTGCTAGAATTTGTCGGACTCTCTCCTGAGAAACTCTGCCAATTTTATCTATCAATAAAGCTTTATCTAATGTCAAAAATTGAGACACATTCACTACACTTTGGTCTGCTAGATTAGCTTCTCCGGCTTCAAGTAATACATTACCCATCGCCTTAGCTCGTCTGAGATTAGTAGTCAATGTACAAACAATTACAGTTCTGATTTGAGAACTGTTCAGTACATCGTTTTGAATGACGACATAAGGACGAATATAACCTGGTTCATAACCTATCGGCTGTCCTAAATCTATCCAGTAGATATCTCCCTGACGAATTATCATTCTGTTTCTGCCAAATATCTATGATGTTGACGCATTCCCTCCAGCATAACTTGTTCTGACGGATCGAGTCCATCTGCATAGGCTTCATTGATGCTTTTGAGGAGTTCTTGTTGATGATGGCGACGCAAGTAGTCTTCTATTGCTAGAATCAGCAGTTGTTTTTCAGGAATCTGCATCTCATTTGCCAGGATGGATACTTGGTTATAGAGTGAATCAGGGAGGGAAAGATCCGTTTTCATGTTGGATATGAGGTTGTAGCTGTTTGATTGACTATGATTCTAGTTTAGCTTAAGTGCGATCGATCTGCCTCATATAAAACTATTACTTAATGCGATAATTCCAGGTTTTGATAGCTAAATCTATGAACCATCCTAAATTAGTGGGTGTCTCCTTTGCGTAAGATTTCCACCATTCCAGAGTAGTGTTATCAAGAGGAGGAGTAATACCTTTAAGAAGATTGATAAGTAACCAAAAAGTATTATTATAACCTAGTGCAGCTTGCGATAAGTACATATTAGGTTGGCACCATTTTAACATTCCATGTCGGGTCATTCCTGAATATGTATTTGGTTGAGGTTCCTCATTCAAGTTGAGAGTATTTTTTGTACAGACGACCCATTCTATGGAAGAACTTTCCGAAAAAGGGTTGCTTCCTTTTTTCAAAACAAATCCAAATCGAGTTACCGGTGTTTTAATGTTTTTGATAACGGCTGTTGGCAACCAAAGAAATAAAACGATTCCGTTAGTAGTGTTAGTTATTTCTGCCACTTTTTTGTGATTCACTCCATCCCCAGTTGCATACAATATTTTTCTGTAAGTGGTACTAACCATTTCTTTTACTTTTGGCTGAGACAAAAGCAAAGTTCGCAACTTCAGAAAATCTGTATGATAGTCTCGTGGTAGCCTACCTAAAAAATTGCAAGTAAAAGCAGGTAAACTGCTCCTATCTAAATTAGGAGAGATTTCTGGCAACCCAAATACAGGGTAAGAAATTTCATGAATTTCACTTAATAGTTTAAATCTGCCTGAATTATTATGATTTTCTACAGCAAATTCCCAAAAATCAAAATCATCTTCAAATTTTGATGATTCTTTATCTGTATAATTATCTTTATGAAAGCCCGGTGCGATCGCTATCATTTTAACGGGCAATGAATAGTCAATTTTATCATCAAAGCATTTATTGCTGAGAATAGCTTTACGATACCGAGTTAGCTGCGAAACTAATCCTCGATCTTCTTCATTTTTTAACTCAATAATTACAGGCTGATTTTCGGATTTTGTACAGCACAATAAATCGCATCGCTGCATTTGTACAGTATGCTGCCTTTTGATTTTCAGTAATGATGGAAATATTTCATCGAATTTCTCATCTATATAATCTTCCAAATCCATCTCGGATTGAAACCTGATTTCACCACCAATATAAATTAACTTGCGATTAGCAGTTTTTACCCTCTCATTAAACCTTTTACCTTGGGTTGATAGATGTTTGGCTTTGAGGTATGGCACAGTAGCTATCCCATAAAGTGAGCATTGCCCGCCAGCATAACTGACGGGTAATCCCATTCTATCACTTGTCATCCCTCACAGGCAAAGCCACATCCAGAATTTCCATCAACAACTCCAGCCGCGAAGGACGAGATAACATTGGCACCAGATTCGGCAGCGAGTAGTAATCACCAGCAAACGTAAACGTTTCCACCGACACTTGCTTCTCCTTCAATTGCTTTTCTACATAATCGCAGTAAGCGCCAACTCGCACAATCACCACATCAGGAATTACGCCCAAAGTGTGACAGTATTTCTGATAAGCATCAACAAAATAAGGTGAAGCATTTTCGCCTTCATCTGTGACGATGATAAACTGCTCAACCACCTGCTTTTTAAGCCGCATTGCTTCCACCGCGCAGCCGCAACTTGTGCCGCCACCTGCGCGAATGTGCTTGAATGCGCGCTCCCAATCGGTCAATTCGCTGCCGTTTGCTGTCACTGGGTAGGGCATCGTGTCGAAGGCGTAGACGAACAGCGGGGCCTCGGAAATACCGGAAATCATCGCAGCTAGTCGCTTACCAACTTCGATCGCACTTTCCATACTTCCCGACTTGTCAACCAACAAACCGGTGGCTTTGGCAATCTTACCGCGCTTCTTCACTTGTTCGTTTGTCACCGCTTCTAGCTTCGCCGTTGTGGCTGCGTCGAAGTTCGCGCCCGCGCCCGCAACACTCGCTTTGTAAGCAGAAACGCGCGAACTCTTGGCGGCTTCATCCAGCTTCGAGTCAATCAACAGCTTGACTTCCGGGTGATCCATCGCACCGCGCGACTGAATCGATTTCAGATTGTTGATCACTTCCTGCGGTGACATCGAGTTAATCAGCGCTGCTAACACCGTTGGCGTCAGCATTTTGATCGCACCAATGGCGATCGTATACGGAATCTTGTATTCAACAATCAAATTCGCCTGTTCCGTAGGAGTCGCAGCCTTCGCTAACTGCTTTAAAACAAACGCCAGCGAGTCTTCCGGCGGATTATCCTTAAACAGAATAGCATTAGCTCGATCGCTCGGCTTGACGTGCAAAGTCGCGTACAAGTGCTTCATCGCCTTGCGGTTGCGAATGGCGGCGCGATCGAAAAACTGTACATTCTTTTCCCGCGATCGCAGATAGCGAGTGACAGCAGTGCGCGCGCTGCGAGGCACTTTATTCTGGTGCCGCTTCATAAAGTCTACAATCCGCGAAACCTCGTAGGGCGGGAACTCTTGCAGCATCATAAACCCAGCATCTCGGTGCTCGGTCAGGGCGGAAGTCAGCAAGTTTCCGGCAAAAACTTCCTTGTGATCGCGCACGTCACCATGACGTTGATACCACACTGCTAAATGACCGTAAAAAATCGGGTCTAATTCGATAATTAACTTGTGAATTTCTGTCACCTTTTCCAGTTGGCGGTGAGGTGTGGTGAGCAGACTATTAAGCATTTCTAAACGTAAATCGCGCTCTATTGTATTCATTGGTGCGGCCTCCAGTATTGATTTTGGATTTTCGATTTTGGATTTTCGATTTTAATAAGCTGTTGGGCATTTATTTTGTATTTTTGGGGCGGGTAGGATGCCCACCCCACAATAGTTTGCATAAAAGCATATTACAAATTAAATGGGTGACAATTTATCCAAAAATCAGCGGGTGGCAGTTGTTGCACGCTTGCGAATAAATGTTATAGACTTGTTCAATAATTATTGTGGGGTAGGCATCTTGCCTGCCCCCAAAATTTGCTATTATCAATAAGTCTAAGAGTCGCCGCGCAAGTTTGAGGAGCTTTGTTTTTAGAACCAGGGTAGGGTTGTATGTAAGCTCTTCGGATTGGGGCGCGGCAACAACTGCTGTTGTAAAATTATTTCAGGGACAATTCTGGGATTTCGATCGCCCTTAAATCCGGTTCAACCCAATTATTTCGGGCTTCTGAGGACATCAGGTGCGATCGGGTGTAGTGACTCCAGGGTAAAGTGCGATCGGCATATTCAGCAATCAAACCGTTAGCTAAATGTACGATCGAGCAATTCGGGCTTTCATCAGCCAGATACTCGCGTACAGTTTGCGCCCAAAATAGCGTTAGCGTTTCGTGATACCCGCTGTTTGGTGTCGTTTCAATTCCTTGAACCGAGTTGTAATGTTTAATGCCATTGCGAATCATATCGATCGCCTCTTGTTCCGATTCGCAAAACAGAAAATACCATAAAGCAACGGTTAAATGGGCTTCGTGCGTCCACTCGCTGCGCGGTAGGCTGCATTCTCCGAAGGCGTGGAGGAGGGTATCTATCTCGTAGGGCGATCGGTAAATTGCAAGTTTATTGCTCATAGCTAATACCCAATCTATTTTTGAGGACTGAAGTCCTCACTACAAACCTGATGCGGACTGAAGTCCTCACTACAAACCTGATGCGGACTGAAGTCTTAACTACAAACCTGATGCGGACTGAAGTCCTCACTACAAACCTGGTCTTTTAATTCTTACTGAGTTGTGCTGTGATGAACTTAATTTGCTTCTTGTTGCACTGACGTTTACTCGCAGTACATTTCCATGTTTCCACCTGAGAGTAATATTTAGTTAATTCCAATTCTTCTCGATCTGCCAGCTCAATCAGATACCAAATTCCATCAATCTTGCGATAATGATGATAATCATCTATCTCAACAAAATCATCAGGCTTTTTGGGAGGAATTTTGCGGATTTTGTTGGCTAAACATAATATCCGCGTCTCAGGATGAACGTAAAATTCCTCACGCCACTTACCAAGTTGACGCTGATATTTGGAGTTGTAGAAAATTCCATCAACTAACACAGCATCTCTTTCCACAAACCCCCAGACATGGGACAGAATATGTTTTCCAGAAAGCGTATTGATATCAAGTATTCGACACAACTCGCTGTAAACATCATCCCAATTTTGTCCTAGTTTGCTCCGCAGCCAACGAAATAACGGCCCCAGACAATCAGAAAAATATTTACTTTTTCTTTTCAGCTTGAGTAGATAAGGATTAAAGAATCCATCTGTGTAAGCGGCATCAGTGATTTCTTTTAGATGTTTCGTGTTTCCTGGTATTTTTCTTAAATTGGTTCTCCACCCACCGCGAGGCCGTTCGATAACGCTTCTATCTAATCGATGTTCGCTCATAATTATTGAGATTGAGAAACTCAAATCAAATTATTGTGATACCAAATTCGTGTTAAATATTTCCCCTCCAACTCAGCGATTGAAACCCTAGACGATGCAAAACAAGCTGTCATCGCGGGCAGATTGAAGAGGAGAAACTCTGGATTCATCATAAGATTGAGCTCCAAAAATGTTAAACATTAAAAGACTTCGCGCAAGTTAACAAAGCTTTAAGCACAGCCGTCCTTACGAGTTTTTACCTAGCAGTGGACGCGCAAACCTTATCTAGCGAGAGACTCGGAATGCTTCACTAATTCGATCGCTCGAATATCGCTACATTAGGGCCGTTATATTTACGAAAGTGTGTAAGCTTCATCAGTTGGGGCGCGAAGTGAGAAAGTCAATGTTGACCGGATTAAATAGGAGATTTCTTACAAAATAGCTAGGAACGGGCTCTCCGGCCCATTCCAAAAGTAGATATTCTCCCCTTATTTGCCATCAGGTTTGTAGTGAGGACTTCACTCCTTCTTTTTCTGCGGACTAAAGTCCTCACTACGAACCTTTTTTATTAGTAGATATTCTCCCCTTATTTGCCATCAGGTTTGTAGTGAGGACTTCAGTCCTTCTTTTCTGCGGACTAAAGTCCTCACTACGAACCTTTTTTATTAGTAGATATTCTCCCCTTATTTGCCATCAGGTTTGTAGTGAGGACTTCAGTCCTTCTTTTCTGCGGACTAAACTCCTCACTACGAACCTTTTTTATTAGTAGATATTCTCCCCTTCTTTGCCATCAGGTTCGTAGTGAGGACTTCAGTCCTTCTTTTTCTGCGGACTAAAGTCCTCACTACGAACCTTTTTTATTATTGGTAATTGAGTGGACATTATATGAGGCAGCAACCAAACATAGTTGAAATCAAAATTTTACGGCAACAAAAGTCACTTCGCGCAAGTCAATAAAGCCGTTGGCACATACGCAGGAGTTGAACCTGCGACCTTTTCTTTATAAGAGAAATGCTCCACCAGGAGCTAGTATGTAAGCTTCATTTGTGAGGGCGCGAAGTGGAACTTTGTAACCGCATGATCATTCTAAAAACTTCAGGTATAAGAAGCGGCACACAAGTCAGAGAAGCTTTTTTACGTCCGAGGGCGAGTGGGAATTGAACCCAAAATTCGATTTTAAGTCGAACTTTACCAGTTTGTAAGCTTCTTTTGTTGGGGTGCGCCACGGACAACAAATATTTTTTATGCCGCAGAAGTTTGAAAAGCTTTTAAAACTTCTAGCGTGTCTGCCATTCCACCATAAATACCGAAGTATTTAGCGGGAATTGAACCCGCAATCTTTTCAGAAATAGATCCCTAATGTTTGTAAGCTTCTCGAATTTGGGCGCGGCATAAAAGTTGATTCCTAGCCGTAAACTGCCTCTGGGCGGACAATTAAATCGCCACTAGGACGGCGATCGAGTACGTAAGAGTCGAAGCGATCGCTCTTGACATCAAAATGATTTGCTAGACGTTCCCCTATTGCCTTGTCGCTCATTCCCGCCGTGATACCCAGTTGGTTTTCTGCCACATCATAGGAACGTCCTTCAAAACGAATGTGAACCATCACTGTTACCTCCTTAAGCGATTTTGGATATATAATTTTGGGATTTTGGATTGGTAGCTTTTCTGCTCTTGAGCCGGGAGTTGCTCGATAAAAATTGCCACGGTTAGCATCTGCGCCAACACGATATTTTTTACATAAACAAACGCCGCTCTAAATGGTAAGCTTGTTGGAGATGGCGGATTTCTTCAGTCTTTTGAGCCGATCGCTCGCGATCGCAATTTTTCTGTTCTGTATCCGCCTGAAATTCGTTGAAATTTGGTTGACTTGGTACAATATCTGACTCGTCGGGTCGAGTCAGTCTGTAACTGAACAGTCTCGTTAAAAGTAATAACATGACAATCAAGTCTGTATTGCAAGACTTTTAAATTGATGTTCCTTGAAATCTCGAACGCTATTTAGTTGTCAAGGTTCAGATTTGGTACGGAAAATACAGGTTTTTGGCTTTCCTGCGCTTTCCATATGTTCATGCTACATAAATACTACACAGGTGTCAAGGGGGTAGGAAAAGTTTTTTAGATAAAACTTACAGGGGTGACAAAAATATGGCGTTTGAACTCGTAAATCAGTTAAAAAACCAGGTTGATTGAGTCGGAGTGCGATCGCCAACTGTGCACTCGGGCCCAGAAACCCGGTTTCTACGAGAAATATTGTTTGGTGACGAGGCATACACAGAGAAACCGGGTTTCTTGAATCCTGCGCCCCCCAATTCGATCAGACATCCTTAACATAGGAAATGCTATCGCGAATATTGTGGAAGCCCGCAGACTCGTAAAGTCGCAATGCACCGGAGGGATTTGCAGTATCGACGCCGAGAATCGCAGTTTCGACACCGGCAACTTTCAGTCGCTGCAAAAGGGCCAGCAACATTGCTCGTCCCAAGCCAATTTTGCGGAAGCCACGGCGGGTGCCGAGAACACAGATCCAGCCTTCGTTTCGCCCGGTACGATCGCACTCTTGGGGGCTAATTTCCCCGTAGCAAAAAGCTGCAAAAGTCCCATCAGCAGCAACAGCAATCAAGTCTAAATCCTTTCGGTAACTGGGTTTCGCTAAATCGTATTTGAATTTCTCCACCGTTAAATCGTGGTGATTCCAGTGGTCGATAAACGATTGGTTAAACATTTCTACCCAAGCTTCCGCATCCTGTTCGCCCGGAAATACACGCAGCGTAAAACCTTCGGGAAACTGCGCTTGGGGGATCGGTTCCGAGAGCGATCGCGCCATGCGACAAAAATAGCGATCGACCCTAAAACCGCAATTTGTGAGTACAGAAATGCGATCGGCATCCTGTGCCCTCACCCACGATCGCAGTTTCACCTGCGCGCCCCTCTCTTTTGCTACTTCGCGCATCCGCCTTTCGCCCCAAGCCACTGCCGCCACTTCCACATCCCCGCAGCGCGCCTCGGGATGGACGCGAAACCACAGCCAACCATCGATGGGTTCTCCGGTTTCCGAAATCGACAACTCTGTGAAACCGATTAATTTCCCGTCTGCATCTTCCCAAAGGCAGATATCGCGCGCTAAATCTCGGGACGGTTGGTTAAATTCTGCTTGTAATTCTGAGATGGTGGTTCCTTCATCGAGCCGATCGACTTCTTCGCAAATATTCATTAAATCGGCGATCGCGGTTAAATCGCGATCGCCCGCATAGCAGCGCGCCGAGAGATTTGCTATCATCGCTAATTAACTATTCGGGTTATCGATTAATTTTAAAATAGCTTGGGCGATTCCTCAAAGTGCGATCGGGTGACTCAAGGGAGCATCTGAAGAGGTTGCAACTCGGCATTTTTTATTGAAGCCCATGCACTTCATAATGAGCCGAGAGTCCCGATCCTGCCGAATCAATCCCCCAATCCCCCAATCTAAAATCTAAAATCTAAAATCTAAAATATATAGCGGTTCTCAAAAACATGAGGTATGCCCCATGCCCAATGCCCCATGCCCTATGCCCAATGCCCCATGCCCTATGCCCTATGCCCTATGCCCTATGCCCTATGCCCTATGCCCTATGCCCCATGCCCTATGCCCCATGCCCTATGCCCTATGCCCTTTAACCAAAAAATGTGCTTTTAGCGACTAAAGTAACAAATTGTTACTTTGTTTCTCAGGAATGAGACGAAGGCATCATCCCAAAGATATATTCAAAACCATCAAGTTCGTCACCAAGTTGACCAACTAAGATAAGAAATAATTTTTCGTCTAAGTTAAGGAGAACTCAATGCTTGACGCTTTTTCAAGATCTGTAGTTTCAGCCGATGCCAGCACCTCCACCGTCGGTGATATTGCTGCCCTCAGAGCTTTCGTTGCCAGCGGCAACCGACGCTTGGATGCTGTAAACGCGATCGCCAGCAACGCTAGCTGCATGGTTTCTGACGCTGTTGCCGGTATGATCTGCGAAAACCAAGGCTTGATCCAAGCCGGTGGTAACTGCTACCCTAACCGCCGCATGGCTGCTTGCTTGCGCGATGCAGAAATCATTTTGCGCTATGTCACCTACGCTCTTTTGGCTGGTGATGCTTCCGTTCTTGATGACCGTTGCTTGAATGGCTTGAAAGAAACCTACGCAGCTTTGGGCGTACCCACCACCTCCACCGTGCGTGCTGTTCAAATCATGAAGGCTCAAGCCGCTGCTCACATCCAAGACAACCCTAGCGAAAAATTTGCTGGTGCTAAGTTGCGGAAAATGGGAACAATCGTAGTTGAAGATCGTTGCGCTAGCTTGGTTGCTGAATCTTCCAGCTACTTCGATCGCATCATTTCTGCCCTGAGCTAGTTCATTGCTAATCGCAATTCGCTCAGCAAAATAGAAACTACGCTCACAGTCAAAATCAGTTTAGGAGATTTAGGAAATGAAATCAGTTCTCACCACCGCGATTGCTTCTGCTGATGCAGCAGGACGCTTCCCCAGCACCTCAGATTTAGAATCAGTACAAGGTTCTATCCAACGCTCTGCTGCTCGTTTAGAAGCCGCAGAAAAACTGGGCAACAACCTAGATTCAGTTGCTAAAGAAGCTTATGATGCTTGCATCAAAAAGTATCCTTACTTGAACGAAGCCGGTCAAGCTAACTCCACCGATACTTTCAAAGCAAAATGCCACCGCGACATCAAGCACTACCTGCGCTTGGTTCAATATTGCCTAGTAGTTGGCGGCACAGGCCCTCTTGATGAATGGGGTATTGCTGGTCAACGCGAAGTCTATCGCGCTTTGAGCTTGCCTACTGCTCCTTACGTTGAAGCTTTAAGCTTTGCTCGTAACCGCGGTTGCGCTCCTCGCGATATGTCTCCTCAAGCTTTGACTGAGTACAATGCTCTTCTTGACTACGCCATCAACTCCCTATCCTAATTAATTAGACAGGTTTGTTGTAATGTCGTAACTGGGTAGTTTCTACCCCGACAAGTCTAGGAACTCTTGGCTCGTTGCTCTGCCGATTTCGGTGAAGTAAGGGTAAAGAATTCCTGGGCTTGTTATTGTGTTTTAATATAAAACAGGGCGGTTGAAACCGCGTCTATACAAGCAAAACCCGCCTCCGCGGGTTGAAGACAGGGCAGTTAAAATTACGTTATCCTCTCTTTGTCCGCGGAGGCGGACATCGTTTGTATAGACGCGGTTTCAACCGCCGTCTGATCTGAACCGTATTAGGTTATTGCAGACTGCTAATTTTATGGATAAACGCTTTTTTAGTTTTTTTAATTTAACGGAAGACCAGGCGATCGCCATTTTAGATACGCCACAAGACCAAATCGGCGAAGAAGATTCCCGCTACATAGCCGCTTCCCATTTGATAAATTTTTCCACAGAGCGATCGATCGCAGCACTGATGCGAGCAGTACAGCAAACCGATCCATCCCTAGACAACCGCATTGTGCGCCGCAAATCGGTAGAAACCTTGGGAAGACTCCAAGCTGTCCAAGCATTGCCGGTGATTCGCACCTGTTTGAGCGATGATGACTGCTACACCGTAGAAAATGCCGTATGGGCGATCGGCGAAATAGGCACTCAAGACACCGATATCCTAGAAGAAGTTGCTCAATTGCTGGATAAACCGGGACAAACCCACCGAGTAATTATCCACACCCTGACTAAATTAGATTATCAGCCAGCAGAGGCAAGAATTCGCAAATTTGTTAACGATCTCGATCCACCAATTGCTAGCGCTGCGATCGCCGCAATTTGTCGCCTAACCCGAGACTTTTCTCAAATGAGCAAAGTTGTCGCCATGCTACAACACAAAAATGTCCTAGGGCGCAGATTATCAATTCAGGATTTGATTGACGCCCATTACTACGATGCCATACCCAATATTGCCAAATGTCCCGTATCATTAGTCTTTCGGCTGAGGGGAATTCGGATGTTAGCAGCAGCCGGAATCGCTGACAAATCCCTAACCTTTGAGACAATTCAACCCTATTTAGAACAAACCTTGCGGGACGAACCGAAAGATTTGGATTTAGTACACAGTTACGAAGAATTACCAGATTTACCGTTTCTGATTCAGCAATTATACGAAACGGATTTTGGACGTTGCTATTTAGCAACTAAAACAATTCTAGAAAATTACTCAGAGGAGGCACCAGCAGCCCTGTTTGCCACCTTCGCCGAAGAAGCGAACAATGACTACGGAGCGCATTTTCATGTAGTAAAATTGTTTGGTTGGCTCAAACACTCTCCCGCTTACGATTTGTTATTGGAAGCTTTGAACAACTCCCAACCCCAGTTTCAGAAATCCCGTGCAGCCGCGGCGATCGCCCTAGGGGAACTCGGAGAACAGCGTGCTATTCCAGCATTGCAAGCCTGTTTGGAAACAAAAATCTGGGATTTGAACTATGCTGTATTAATGGCACTCGAAAAACTTGGTGATGTCAGCGGTTATAAAACCGATGCGACCGATCGAGATTGGCTAGTACAAGCTAAAATAGAAGCTTATAATTCAGCAAAATCCTAATTATCTTAATTTGGGAACTACAAGGTTTGTAGTGAGGACTTTAGTCCTCATAATGCTGCGGACTAAAGTCCGCACTACAAACAGTTTCCATCGCTATTTAGGAATTACAAGGTTTGTAGTGAGGACTTTAGTCCTTTAATGTTGCGGACTAAAGTCCGCACTACAAACAGTTTCCATCGCTAGTAATCGAACTGAGACGATCTTACTCAGAAACCAGAGTATTCTTCGTTCTTCCTTCTTCCTTCTTCCTTCTTCCTTCTTCCTTCATAAATCATGACAACAGATGCTTTGTTTGAAAAACTAAAACACCCGAATCCTCATATGCGCGATCGGGCGATGTTTGAAATTGCCGATTCCCGCGATGAAAATACAATTCCCCAACTGGTGAGCATTTTAGATGACGAAGATGTCGTCTATCGTCGGGCGGCTGTGAAGGCTTTGGGTGCGATCGGCGAGGATGCCATACCAGCCGTAGTTGACGCAATGTTAAACAGTGAGAATGTGACTGTGCGAGGGAGTGCGGCGAAGGTATTGGCGCAAATTGCGATTAATTATCCAGAGTTGCCTTTCCCAGAAGTGGGTTTGCAGGGATTGAAAAAGGCGATCGATGATGCTAATCCTGTGGTGCATATCGCAGCCGTGATGGCCTTGGGCCAGATGGGCTCCTCTGCGTTTGAAATTTTGGTGGAAGCGCTGAATACAACCGATAATGTGGCCGTGCAGGTGGCGATCGTGAGTGCGCTGGCTTCTGTGGGAGATCCTCGTTGTGTAGAAGTTCTTACCAGATTTGCCAATGATGAAGCAGTTGATTCCTACGTGCGGGAATCGGCGACAAGTTCTTTATCGCGCTTGGATTTGGTGATGAATTACAAGCGTGCAGAATAGTTAGGTTTATAGTAGCGTGTTGAACGATATGTAAGCAAAAATTGTAATGGTCAGAAAAACTCACCCAAAGCCAGAAGTTGAGGATGCGTTGAGGTACGCTGAAAAAAATGGATGGCGCGTTGATGTTGGTGGTTCTCATGCTTGGGGAAAAATCTACTGCTCCTACAACGATAAAGAGTGTAGAAGTGGGATTTTTTGTATATCTAGTATTTGGAGTACCCCAAAAAACTCAGGGAATCATGGGAAACAAATTCGTCGAGTAGTGGATAACTGCACAAAGCATAACAATGTGAACGAGTCTTCCCCAGGGGAGGAATAAAAAATGAACGAATATGATTTTACTTTGAAGTTTAATCTGGACAATTCCCTAGCGGATACTGATGATTTTATTGAGAGACTATATGCAGGTGGCTGTGATGATGCTTTGATTGGAGTTGGAAATAAAGGATATGTCGCACTAAATTTCATCCGCGACGCATCATCGGCTTATGAAGCTATTTCTAGTGCGATTCATGATGTCAAAAGAGTTGTTCCAAGTGCCACTCTAATTGAAGCGGCACCAGATTTTGTTGGCTTGACGGATGCAGCTAAAATTCTGGGGTACACTCAACAGCACATGACCAATCTCACCCTCGAAAACGACTCAAAATTTCCGATTCCTGTTTATGAAGGTGCCCATTCTGTCTGGCATTTAGCGGAAATTTTAATTTGGTTGCGCGAAAATCAAACACATTCAATTGATGATACATTGTTAGATATTGCTCAAACCAATATGAATATTAACATTGCTAGGAGTTGGCAAAAGATCCCTCCTGATACCCAAGAAAGTATCAAGGCGCTGGCTGTTTAGTTTGGTTTGTGCGATCGAAGCGGATTTGTTAGCGATGCAATCTAAGGAAAACACCAATGAAAATTAAAGTCAAAAATCTTGGTGCCCTAAAACAAGCTGAATTCACCCTGGGCGAGTTGACAATTATTTGTGGCGGCAACAATACCGGGAAGACCTACGCTACCTATGCACTGTTTGGCTTTTTGTTTACTTGGCGGCAGATTTTGGCGATCGAAATCAACGACGATAATATCCAGCAACTCCTTGCTGACGGTGTAATTCATCTCGATCTACAAGAATATGTCAAACAGGCTGAGCAAATTGTTTCTAAAGCTTGTCAAGTTTATACACAGCAATTACCTCAGATTTTCGCAGCGCCGGCTAAAAGATTTAAAAAAACAGAGTTTCAGGTAAATCTAGACATCAAAAATATTCGTTTAACAGGCAAGTTCGAGCTAACAATAGGATCTGCCAATGTCGAATTATTCTCTATGACCAAAAGAGAAGAAAGTAGAGAATTAGTTGTCACCTTGCTAGTTGAAAAAGAAAAGGCAAAAATTCCCAATCAAATACTTAAACACACCATTGCTGATGCACTGAAAGATATCATTTTTGCCGAAATTATTCCTCGTCCTTTTATCGCTAGTGCAGAACGAACTGGTGCAGCTATTTTTCGCAAAGAGTTGAATTTTGCCCGCAATAGATTGCTTGAACAAATGGGTCAAGGCAATAATAAGATCCATCCAATGGAGCTCTTATTTAAGGCTTATCAGGACTACGCTTTGCCAATCAAGACAAACGTTGACTTTACGAGGGAACTGGAAACCATTGTCAAGAAAAGCAGTTTTATTGCGGAAAACCATCCTGATATACTGGCAGATTTTGCTGATATAATCGGCGGTCAATACACCGTTACTCGTAATGATGAACTTTATTATGAGCCAAATGGTAAAAGGCTCAAGCTTTCTATGGATGAAAGTTCTAGTGCTGTACGTTCTCTATTAGACATCGGTTTTTACCTCAAACATGAGGCTCAAATTGGCGATTTATTGATGATAGATGAACCAGAATTGAATCTACATCCTGAAAACCAGCGCCGCGTCGCACGTCTATTTGCTCGCTTGGTAAATCTGGGTATTAAGGTTTTTATCACTACCCACAGTGATTACATTATTAAAGAACTGAATACATTGATTATGCTTAACCACGATAAACCTCATCTGAAGCGAATTGCAGAAGAAGAAGGTTATAGGGAAGTAGAACTAATTTCGTCTAACAAAATCAAGGTTTATATTGCGGAAGAGACAGGGAAGACAAAAACAAATAAATGTCAAACTCTTACACCAGCCGATATCGATCCAGAAATGGGTATTGAAGCCCGCAGTTTTGATACAACCATTGAAACGATGAACCGGATTCAGGAATCGATTGTCTGGAGTCAGGATTAATGTCTGATATTGCTATCCTGAAAGAGATGATTCAGGAAAGTGCTACAGTGCCATTGGAAGATAGCTACGGTAAAAAGAAGGTGACACTCCGAGAACCCGATCTCCCCAATTGTTCTGTCACAATTCATGGAATGCCCAATGATGATCAAGTTATTGTCATCAAGGCAGATACTTTTACAGCACCTAAAGCAATATTTGGTGGTTCAAAAGGTGAATGCAAACGTGCAGATTTTGTGATAGTTGCTGATACTGGTAAGAAAAAAGTTATCCTCTGTATTGAGATGAAGGCAAAAACTACAACAAGCCCAGAACAGAAAATTATTCAGCAACTTAAAGGTGCACAGTGTTTTGTCGCGTATTGTCAGAAAATTGGCAAAGAATTTTGGTACGCAAAGCAATTCCTTGATACTTATGTCTATCGATTCGTCACTATCAGAAATATTAATATTCATAAGAAACCAACACGGGAGACAATAAGTGATGAGCATGATTGTCCAGAAAAAATGCTAAAAATTAGTTCTCCGCATCACCTTCAATTCAATCTTTTGATTGGAAAGAAATAGATAATAGTTTGGTGAAGGTCAAAATCAGCGCTTCGGGACTTACTTTTTACCTTCCAAACGACTTTTTAAGCTTTTACCCCTTCCTCCTTTCAACTTTGAAAACATCCTCAATACTTTTCCCGGATGTTTTCTCATCCCAGCCCATCGCCATCAAGAAACTCTCAGCAGACTGAGTTTCCACCACATCAACTCCCCATTCTCCCGGTTGTAAAGCTTCAGGATTGTCACTCAAGGGCGGAGTTTTTTTCAAGCCGGCTAAAATCAAAATATCGGGAAAAGTCTCATCGGCTTTCCCCTGACTCATCCGCTTATCGTGCAAAGCTTGAGCGCAAAACTCTCCGACTTGAGGCGGAGAAAAATCATTAGAAAATAAAACTTCTACCATCCAGTGCGGATGATTTAATTCACGACATTTAATCTGAGGATATTGACTCAAACCCTCAGCAAATACCCGAGTCAAATCTTCCCGACTTAATTGCGGAAAGACACCCTCTGGCATATCAAAATTGTGAGAAAGTAACATCCGCCCTGTACCTGATTCTGTCATATTTTTAGTTATTTAATTTGAGAAATTGCTAACTTAATTACGCCTTGCACTGCGGCTTCCGATTCTTTAGCTAATGCGGTTTGTAGCGGCTCGATCGCAATTCGATCGCCCACCTTCATCAAAGACAACGCCGCCGCCCTGCGACTTTCGGCATCGCCGTGGTGCAGTAACTCAATCAGGTTGGGGATTGCAGGCTTATATGCCAGATTTCCTAAAGCAGCCGCCGCCTCGCAGCGCACGTCAACATCAACATCCGTTAGAGACTTCACCAAAATCTCAAATAAGTCCGCTTTGGGCTCTTCCTGCGCTACTTTGGCGATCGCCCCAACCACAGCCCCGCGCACCACAGGCGAATCAGAGGCGATCGCCCGATACAAATACTCCTTCGCACCCGCCCCAATAAACGCCAACGCCCAAGCCGCATGACCGATCGTACTTTCCGGCACATCAGTAGAGGCTAAAATATCCAACAAAGGCTGCACAGAAGGTTCCCCAATCCTCGCCAGCGCCCCAATTGACGAACCCTTAACCACCGTATCCTCATCATTTAACAAAGCATAAATTAAATTAGGAACAGCAGTCGGATCGCCAATCAAAGTCAGAGTTTTACCAGCAGCACGCCGCACAACCGGATTCACATGATTTCCCAAAGCATCCAACAAAAAAGGAGTAGCATCTTCACCAATTTCTGCCAGAGTTTCCGCACAACGCAGTCGAGTCATCCCCCGCGTATCTCCCAAACATTCAACCAGACGCTTCAAAAGCTCAGCATCACTAGCATCAAAAGTATCTAAATCTATTTGTTCAGTAACTTGTTGAAGCAAAGCATCTGTTTCTGCATGAGCCAACAAAATTGAATTGTCCTGAGATTGAGCGTTAGAATTGACCATAATTATCACCTAATTATTTGTAGTTATAGCCGCCAATTGAGCGCGGAGACTATCTAATCCAGCATCAATTTTAGCAAGTTCCGGCTCAATTTTCGCCATAGCTGCTTTCTGTGGTAGCTTGGCCTTTTGTGCCGCCGCCATCGTCTCACTCACCAAACGTTCCCGATACAGCTCAAAGTCTGCAATAACTTCTACCAATTCTTCAGCCTCTATCTGTGTTGAATCTTCTGTTAAATCTTCGGCAGATTCATTGCGATCAAATGTTGTCAAATCTTCATTTTCAGACATAGTTTTGATAGTTGGATAATTAGTCCGCGTAGGCGGACTTTGTTTTTGTAGCCGCGATTTCAATCGCCGGGTTTTTATTTGTGTACTTTAATGTGACACCGCACCCGCCCCAGAAGCTCTCAAGCGATTGTGTTCCAACAACTCTTCTAAAACAGATGGAGCAATACAACGACGCTCAGAACAGTATGCCATTTGTTTAACCCCATTGCTCATTTGAACAGTCATCACCCGCACGCGAAAATGATCGTTAATAAACCAACAGCGTTCCTGTCCTTGATTTGTCTCATATTCCGTTTCAATAGTCAATACCCCATCATCAGCAAAATTGTAAATACCAATCACCGGAATCCCTTCAACATAGCCGCGATTTCGGAGAAACTTACCCATCTTCGGGTTATGGGGATTCGGCACATCGATCAAAATTGCAGCATAATTTTGGTTGGGGATGGCATCATCCAAATTATCTTGCCACATGAAACTGCATCCCCCACTAACTAAAGCAGGATCTACATTTTGCTGTTGACAAACCTCTAAAACTCTGGGATCATCAATTGACAAGACATCAATCATGACATTAGATTCTCCCGACTCATCAGCAGCAGCAGTATCAAAATTGTGGACTGTTCGCTGAGTGAACCAAACGCCCTCACTCTTGCGAAAGAAATCCATCATAGTCATCGGTGGTGTTAGCAGCATTTCTGTGTCAGCTTAGCGAGAGGAATCAAGCAAGTCCCCCTTGTCAAGGGGATGGGAGCGGAATCAGAGCGAATTTTGGTTAAGAAAATTAACTTTCTGGCGATCGCTCATCAATCAAATCCTAGGATAAATGACACCGGACAACTTTGAGCAATTCCATCAATAAATCTTCAAAAATATAATGGCACTTCGTCAACACTCATTTTTCCTCTCAGAGCCCCTGACTCTCACAGAAGTCTTACAAGCTATTGAACACAGTAAAAGCCTAGCTCAAACCAACCTCCAGGGAATCAACCTCAGCCAAATGGATTTATCCGGGATTGATTTGAGCGGAGCAAATTTGATTGGCGCCAGCCTCAGCAAAACGAATTTCCAAGGCGCCAATCTCCAGGGAGTTGACTTTCGGCGCGCCAATCTCCGAGACGCCAATTTAAGCGGAGCAAATTTACAAGAAAGTTATTTTTTTCGAGCTGATTTACAAGGTTGCAATCTAGCCGGTGCCAAACTAGAAGGAGCTAAATTCAAACTAGCTTTATATGATAGCAAGACCATTTGGCCGGAAGGATTTAATTATCAAAAATCCGAAGCTATTGGGCCAAAAGCTAGTTTGAGCGGGGCTTTTTTGAATGCAGCCAATCTCCGAGGAGCGGATTTGAGTTACTGTAATTTGCGAGGTGCTTATCTCAGCGGAGCAGATTTAACGGGAGCAAATTTAGAGGGAGCGGCTTTAAGCGGGGCTAATCTTCAGAATGCTTTTTTGACTGGTGCTTATTTGCGGAATGCGATGTTAATTGGAGTTGAATTGCAGGGCGCAGATTTACGGGCGGCTGATTTGACAGGAGCGAATTTAGACCAGTTGCAAAGTATTGCGGGTGCTGATTTTAGCTTAGTACAAGGATTGACTGCGGAAGCCAGGGCGATGCTTTGCAGTCGCGATTCCAAGGAATTAGGTACTTGGAATTGTTTTACTCGGAATAATACAGCTCAAAGTCTTGCAAACTAAATATCATTCGTAGTGCGGACTTCAGTCCGCCAATGAGGTTCGTAGTGCGGACTTCAGTCCGCCAATGAGGTTCGTAGTGCGGACTTCAGTCCGCCAATGAGGTTCGTAGTGCGGACTTCAGTCCGCCAATGAGGTTCGTAGTGCAGACTTCAGTCCGCCAATCCAGAGGACTAAAGTCCTCACAAACAAATCTTAACTCTCCTATAAATGCCGTTCCAAGTCGAAAAGAAAACCGTGAATATACTCCTCAGTCCACTCCTCACCATAAAAGCGCAGAAACATTCCCCTAGCAGGATCTTTAGCCGCCCGATAGTTGATATAATTGCGTTGCGCCTGAAGAATCTCGGCCAATCTCTCGCTGTCAGTGACTGGTTGCGCGCGATCGACTAAATCGAGATAAGCTTGTAGATAATCCTTAAAAGCATCAAACACCAGAGTCTGCACAGCCTCAGTTTCCTTCGGACGAGTCCACAGAAAAGCCGGAGAAAAGAAAGGTTTTGCCTCTTCAGGAAAATCTCCCCCCCAGGGCAAATCTTTTTGATACTTGTTAAAAATCGGTAAAATTGGCTCTGAGTATTGCTTCTGATAAGCCGCATCGTGAAAAAGCGGCTGCATATCCAAAGCAATCAAATGTCCCCCCGGCAAAGTCACCAAATCCGCCCCAAAAAAAGGCAAATCATAATTAATTTGCGGGAAAATCACAAAATTCAGTACCTGAAGAGCATCACCACCCTCAACATGAGCCGCCCGAATCTGCCGCAGTTTTGGGGATTGAAAAGCATAGCTAGTAGTGACAACCAACTGCTCTTTTTTTCCTTTCCCCGTGATACATTCTTTTTTTTCAAAACCGGTCGGAATCGGATAGGGAGCTAAATCAAGTCGCTCCCTTAGTAGTGGAATCGCGTAATCTAAAAAAGGCTGATAGAGAGTCATTTTAAATTTATTTTGTCCCGGCGGGAACCGCTAAGGGAACAGCATCTTCAAACAAAAACTCGTACAAAAAGCGCTCTGACCATTCATGGCCAAAATAGCTGCCGAATAGCCCGGATGCGGGGTCTCTTTCTGCACTATACTGGTCGTAATCTTTCTGTGCTTTCACAATCCGCTGAACTTCTTCGGGAGTTGTCAGGGGAGTAGCTTGCTGTAGCATTTTCCAGTACAACTGGACGTATTCTTGATAGGCGGGAAACAATTGGTTGACTACTGTTTCGGCGTCGGTTTTGGCAAAAAGCAAATTTTTGGAAAAATACTGGTTGGCATCATAAAACTTCATTTCTAAGTCTTGTACCAACGAGCTGTATTTAGCTCGAATTTCGGTCAATGGTTCGATATACTTATCTATGTAAGGCCGATCGCGAAATAACGGCTGAAAATCGATCACTACCAAGATTTTCTTTTGTCCAAACGCTAAAAAATCTATCCCTAGCAACGGCACATCGTAATTGTGGTTTGGATAAATCACACTATTGAAAATTTGCGCCGTTTCCCCAGCATCGATGTAGGTGTAGCGAATTTTTCTCAATTCTGGGCATTCATAGCACCAACTTTGAATCGTGGCGGGATTTTTACCTCTTTCACTCACCACAGACTCCAATCCAGAGGGAATGGGACGGCTCTCTAGTGCAAAGTTGTCAAACAGTTCTTTTTCTAGAAATTGCTGAAATGGCTTAAACATAGATTATAATTTAGCTCCTTCAATCTCTGCCTGAACACAGGATAATAGGCGATCGCCCTAAACCTAGTCTCTTTTATGGATAACAAAGTAATATTTCGTTATGAAACCATTCGTTATGAAACCAAAGGTGCGATCGCACTTACATCTAATGAAAAGTTTGTACCACACTCTCATCTTTGATTTTCTTAAATGTAACAAATCTTAATAAAACTTCTCATAATTCTAGTCTATAACTTGGATTGTGTCCAACTACCTCAGTACATTTTTAATAGCTATGCAACTAAGTGAAAGAGCCAAACAATTAATTCCCAAAGCCAGAATCGTCAGCTTTGCCACTTGGAAAAACCTCTATCCAGATGAAGTTATCACCATTTTTCAAAAGGCTGACGATGAAAGTAGATATCTCACCGACGCAGATTTAGAAAATATCAAAAATCTGCTTCCCAATACATCTTTAATGTTAGAACAAGCCAGATTGCTGCGAGAGCAAGCTCCTCATCTTGTATCCAATGCCAGGGAAAAAGTGTTAGCCGACTTTCCTAATATCGCCGAACCAGGTAATGACCTCTATCCTCCAGAACGCGCCGAAGCCTGTTGGCGAGATTTTTGGCATTTCCTGCGCTCTGTCTCCTATAGCATAGCAGCGAAAAATCCTGAATTTACCAGTCAAGCCGGACTAGAAAACATGGAACTACTTTATCAAGAATTGCGAGTTCCCGTGGCGGCGATGCTCTGTGGATTAGAACAGTTGAAAACAGTCTGTTTACAGCACTTTAGTTCTGAGGAACAGGATTTATCTGGTCTTTGTTTTGACAATTTAATCGCAGGCTTAAAACAGTTCAGTCAAGCTTGAGCGGTTAACAATCCCAGGAATTACGCACATTTAAGAAACCGGGTTTTTCACCCAATACCGTTCAGTTGTGTCATTGCGAGGAACGAAGCAATCGCAGAGTCTATTTTTTACATCGTTTTTGCTCCCTGACCAGCTTAACCCAACGATATTGGTTTTTCCACTCACATTCCTCGCACTCCAGACTATATTTCCCGAAAAAACCCGGTTTTTGCCTCTAATACCAATTTTATAAAGATTTGCTAGAGATGAACTCTTAGCCCCCCCTTAGTAAGGGGGGGTTGGGGGGGTGATTGTATAACACTACTTTAGAAAAATGGTATAAAACTGCATGAAATATTCTTAATTGTTCTCAAGCAAATTTTCTAAAGCCGCACCAACCACTCGATGGTGAGAGTCTTGGCGCAGTTGACTCAACACCTCCTTCGCCTCGGGAGCATCAAAATGTTTCAAAGCCGATGCAGTGTGCTGGCGAATCCCTTCATACTCAGAACCAGCCAGCACCAACAACCGAGCAAGTGCAGCTTGTTCCTGGCTGCTTCGGGCCAAAGCACCGAGTGCATCCACCGCCGCTTCCTGCGTCGTCATATCTTCCCCAGCTAACGCTTCGACACATACCTCAAAAAGTTCGTTGTAGCACTCCATATCTACCAGCGCCCCCAGAATGCTGCGACGCACCAGCCAGTGGTCATCTTGAACAAAAGTCAGCACTAAATGAGACGCAGCACACCTACCAAACAGGGACAGGGAATTTGCAGCTTCGGCGCGCACATTCGGAGTGTTATCAAATTTCATGATTTGCAGCAAAGCCGCGAAAGATTCGGCGGTTTGTTGCTGTCCAAACGCCCTACTGACAAAGGTGCGTACTAAAAATTCTGGATCGTTGAGTCGAGCTTTTAGCAAAGGAACGGCAATCTCTGGTGTATAATCTTTCAGAGCTGCGATCGCCTTGAGTCGATATTGAAAATCAGAATTTTCTAGAGACGCTTCAATTTCGTGAATATCCATAACCGCAACAGAGCAGGACTTCTCCTTACTTTAAACAAAAACATTAACTTTGTGCAACTGACAAAAATTATTTTAACACCGAAATCATTTTTTAACCACGAACCTGCTTTGTTTAAACTCTCTCATCAAATCTAGTCTGAAAACTACCATATTTGAACCAGTATTGTCGCAGTTCGTGATGAGGTGTATGCAAACTTCCTTTCGCTTGATAGAGCATCACTTGTCTGTGATTTCCCATCCACACTCGTTTGAGAGGTTCCACAGAAATCAAGCATCCTCCTAAACTCGTAATACATTCCTCAAATCTGTCAACTGCTGGGTAGTCTAAAGTTTCAAAAATCAAAAATTGACCTGAGAAAATTAGGTGACGACTTCGTATCCAAGCCTGCATTTTTTTGTCGGCTATAGGAGGTAATACCATTTTAGATTTTAGATTTGAGATATTAGATTTGAGAAACACTCCTAAACACTCTCCCACCAAATATTTTTTCCTTCTGCCTTTTGCAAACTGCCTTTTGCAAACTGCCTTTTGCAAACTGCCGTCTGCCTTTTGCAAACTGCCAACTCTTCCTTCTTCTATAAATCAATTTTTTGGTTTTTTTCCCATGGAAAAAGAGCGAATAATAAACTCGCTCTAGAGAAAGTAGAAGAGACCAAAGCTAAATCAAAACAAAACTGAAGCCTCAGGAAATTTAGCTAACTTCAGTAATGCTGATAATTTTGCCACCACTTTTTTGGATACTCTGAATTTGCCGAGAAAGTTGAGCATAGCCAACTTCATAGCTGATGTTGCTCGTTCTGACTTTAGCACCACCAGATTTGCCCGCCACAATCCGAAAACGCTTGCCAGTAGTGCTAGAAGTTCCACTGGAACCAATG
The DNA here is from genome assembly GCF_013299165.1 of Microcoleus sp. bin38.metabat.b11b12b14.051. NCBI lineage: Bacteria > Bacillati > Cyanobacteriota > Cyanophyceae > Oscillatoriales > Microcoleaceae > Microcoleus > Microcoleus sp. bin38.metabat.b11b12b14.051. The sequence goes on along the minus strand of NZ_JAAFKD010000013.1, from coordinate 55,483 downwards.
CTATAAAGTTTGATTTTTTGAGGTATATTGCTGGCAACAGTCGCAATTAACTGAGGCTTATTGCTGGTATCGCTAGTGGATGCTCCTCCGAGCAAAGAAACCATCCGATTAAAACCGACATTCTTGATGCCAGTTTGGCTGCGAATGCTGCGAGGATAGGGAACGACATTTTCGCCAAAATTTTGGGTATAATCGTCACTATCAATGTAAGAATCGATTTCTGCTCCGTAGCCTTTGCTGTTGCAAGTTTGGACGTGCTGAGCAATTTCTGTTTGTTCCAGAGGAGCGCGACCGAGCAAATGCTTGCAGTTTAACTCAATAAACCGATAGGGGGAATTGGTGTTAAAAAACAGAGATTGATAGAGTTCTGATTTTGCCACTTGTCTGACAAATTCGCGTACTGTAATATCGCCATTGCGGAGTAAGGATTCGGCGCTGGTGAGACGCTGGCTTTCCATCAAGTGGGCGTTTCCTAATACTTGGCGGTAAGCAGCGCGAATTACTAACTGTAAGTCGTCTTCCGTTGCATTAGAGCGCAGTTCTACTGGGTCATTTACGAAAGTTGCTGTTAAACTGGACATGGTTTTTCCTAAACTTAATAAAGTTGTTTTGCCATGTAAAAAATGTTACAACTTCTGGCGATTTTTAATGCTCAATAATGATTCTGAATTCACAAAAAAGTCAGAAAGAATCAGTCACCAAAAAAGTCAGAAGCCTTGGCACTCGAGTAAAAATCTCAAGTCATAAGCAAGACGGAGGGAGCATCCCTGTTTGGCAGAAAAATTATTTTGGTGTGGTGTGGGCTAGAAAGCCGGCATCTGAGTCACAGGCTGTTTTGCCTGTGCAACAAAAAGTAAATTGACTGCGGGGATACTCCCCCATCACTCTATGGCTTAAGCAACTTCGGTGATGCTGACAATTTTTCCGCCGGCGCGATGGATGCGCTGAATTTGCGGAGTCATCTTCGCACCAGAGACAAGATATTCAGTGTTGCTCACTCGGCGAGGGCTATCAAATTTAGCTCCCTTGACTACAATCTTGAACATTTTTTCGGTGGCATCTTTGTAAGCACTAATACGACCGCCTGTGCTTGGTAAAGTAATTTTGTTACCGCTATTACCAGCTACGAAGTCAACTAAGCGAGAAGCGGTAAAAGCACTGTCAACTCCTGCGTAACCTTGATACAGGGAAAGGGTGCGATTGTAACCGAGTTGCTTTTGTCCGACTTGACTTTTTGCTCCTTGATAATTAGGGACTGTATTTTCGCCAAATTTGTCATGGTATTCTTGACTGTCGAGGTAGGAGTCAATTTCTGCATCGTAGCCTTTTTCGATACAGGTGCGAATATGCTCGGAAAGTTCTGCTTGGTCTAGGGGAGCGCGACCTAACAAATGTTTAAAGTTTAGCTCGACAAAGCGGTAGGGAGCGCAGGATTCAAAATACCGACCGCGATAGAAGTCAGATTTTGCTACTGCGCGGACAAATTCCCGTACCGTCATCGAACCATCGCACAACTGGGATTCTGCCACAGTCAGGCGTTCGCTTTCCATCACGTGGGGATTCCCCAACACTTGCTTGTAAACGGCACGAATTACAGCCTGTGTATCATCGGAACTAGCAGTAGACCAAAGTTCTACTGGCGCATCTAAAACCACACTCATTGAGTTTCTCCTAAGACTAAATAACGCTTCTAAACTGAGAATTAAGGATTGCTTGCAAACACGCTTAGGGATGTGATTCCCCAAGTCGTGAAGCTAGAAAATTGAGCGGTTTCTAGTTGACAGCAGTGATGCTGGCAATTACGCCGCCTTGTTGGTGGATGCGTTGATATTCTTGGGAAAGTTTATCAAATGGAACGAAATAAACTTGATTGCTGCGGCGGAATTTCGAGACTCGGTTAACCACACCAGGAGAACGATAGGCTGTCACTTCAATGCGATAAACTTTGCCTTCTGCTGCTGTGCCCGAGCCTGTACGGCTGCGCGCGCTGATACCAGGATCTTGGAATGCCCAACCGTCGCCAACTGAACCGCCGGAAGGGGGAATGATTGCGAGGGGGGTTTCCTGAATCACGTATTTGTTCAGAACAGGGGTTTTCCCAGACAGACTTCCTTTGAAATCGCTGCTGGAAGCTCCGCGCAACAGAGCAAACATATGAGTAAACCCAACCATGTTTTGTCCTGGTTGAGTTTTGTAGCCTCGGTAGTAGGGAACGATATTTTCGCCGTAGGCGTTTTGGTATTCATCGCTGTCGAGGTAAGAATCAATTTCTGCCTCGAAGCCTTCGGTATCTAAGATAGTGCTATGAGCTCTCATTTCTTCTAGGCCATCGGGAGCGCGACCGAGAAGATGTTTGAAATTGAGTTCAATAAACCGATACCGAGGACAGGTATCGAAAAAGCGAGAACGGTAAGCGTCTGATTTTGCAAGAGCGCGGACAAATTCGCGCACGCTCAATGCACCACTTTTTAGTTGCGATTCAGGAACTGTCGCCCGTTCGCTTTCCATGACGTAAGCATTACCCAAAACTTGCCGGTAGACGGCACGAATAATGGTTTCTACTTCTTCTTCTGAACGTCCTGGAATCAGTTCTAAACAGGGTGTTTCTTCAAATAAACTGACTCCAAGTCGAGATGCAGGTCCAAAAACCATTTAAAATATCTCCACTATTGTGTTATCTGAGAATTTACCATAAATAGATGTTTTATTAGAAAACTTTACATAATTTAACAGAGGAGTTGATTTTGCTGTTTTCATGTGCTACAGGCAGTTTTTTATAGTGCAGGAGTGTTTTGGAGCAATAGGTATGGCTTGAGTACGTGCTGCAATGCCTGGAAATTCGTCATTCAGCGGTTAAATTAGCCTGGAGGTAGTTCTGCGGCAAAACTTTGACGCTTTTCAAAGAATAAAGAGCCAAAGTCCGAGCCCCAAATCTGTTGGTGAGTATTTACATCCATACCGCGATCGAGACTGCTCCAGGTTGTTTCGGTAATTTCCACGTCGCTGATTAGGTAGGTTGAACAACCTTTTTTTTCGATGAGACACTGGTTTCCTGGCTCTACACTACCACGAAACATTTCTCCGTCTCGTTTGAAAACCATTGAGCAATTGTACCGCCTTTGAATGCAATCCGGTTTAATTGTCTTGAGAATGCTTAGTTCGCGTGCTGCGCCTGCATACTGTACTGGATCGTTGAGACTGTAATTTTCAATATAGATTTGCGAGCCTTGGTCTATTAATTTGTGGACTCCTTGACGGTAGGGAGTCCACAGGTCATGGTCGTAAACTTGCTCGGAGTAAAATCCGATAGCATTGAAAAATTCAAAGGGTAAGGGTCGGAAAAATACATGAATGTGGGCAAATTTTTGTGGTTTTTCAAAGGATTGTTTGTAGTTGCTGAAATCCCCTGCCATCCATTGAGCCAGAGTTATTAAATCGTTACTTTTTACTGAATTCATAAGCTGTTTTTGAATTTTTTATAGCAGCGAGTAAAAGTGTTATCGCTCAACAATTGTTTTGCTTGTTTTGTCCGCTTTTTGGGTAAGGTGCGTCGCCCGGATTTTGTCGATGAAAATTAGGGATTGTTTGTGGCGACGCACCCTACAGAGACTGTTGCAATATTTTTGATAGTGGTATTATTTCCCGGAGAGCGATCGAATTTCTGAAGAAAATGATGCGGTGACAACTCCACTTCCTTTGCTGGTTTTGATCAGGGAAACACGGAAGCGCAGGTTGGGATTGGCGAACCAAATTTTTTCTTCGGCTGCGGCGTTGTCGTAGCTTGTCAGGAGGACAAAGGTACCATCGTCTGTGATGTGATAGTCTGCGGCGGCGGGAATGGTTTCGGCATATCCTTGGTCTCGCAGCAGTTTACCGCGATTGGGGAGTGTCGGATCTGGGATTGGTACGAGGATGCAACTGCCTTTCATTTCGGCGTTTTCATCCCAATCTGACTGGCCTTCCCATGCCATCTGAAAGGGGTTGACTGCTTGGGCTGGGTCGATGTCGTAAGATTTGCAGAGGTCGATTACGGCAGCATCATCGGGTGAGAGTGCAACGATATCAATGACTGACTCGATCGCTTCAAAGTGTCGGAAAGTCAAGTGATGGGCGCTGCGCTGCGATCGCCATTGTCCGAGGGAATTGTCAACAAATTGCTGGATGTTCATGGGAATTATTGTACAAGCTGATTGACACAGATATTATTGTCAATATTTTAGATTGACGATATCACCACAGCTTGCGGGTATTGGTATTGTACTATGTTGTTTGAGGATGGGAGTAGAAGGACTTGAACCTTCGACCTTGAGATTAAGAGTCACCTGCTCTAACCAACTGAGCTATACTCCCGCATCTAGACTACTTTAACACAACTGTTCTGAAAAATCAATTATTTTTGTAAATATTTGTGCCGATCGCCCGATCGCGAGTTTTCTGTAAGGGCGATCGAAGCTATCCCCTAGAAAATCGCCGGCGATTTTGTCAATAAGATCAATCTTATTCAACCCAAAAGTCTCTCAACGGATACCCGAATGTCGGGAAATGCGAGCGGTATAATGATTCCGTCTTCGAGCTTTTGCTCGATCGCGTATTCGCCATGTTCAGGATATCGGAACACGATCGTATGTTTGGCAGATAAATCCAACACCCAATATTCCTGAATTCCAGCCGCAGCATAGATAGCAGATTTCAATTCTAAGTCTTTTCTCAAGCTAGTTTGAGCAATCTCTACGATCCAAAATATGTCTTGAGGTTCGGGATGGCGATCGTTGTAAGCAGATTCGGGCGATCGCACGATCGCAATATCTGGTTCTGGTTCCGAATCCGAGAGTGTGATTGGCCCATTGCAGCGGACATCAGCTTGACCGGCGAGCAGTTCTTCGAGGTATTTACTGTCTCGTCTGATAGTATTGTAGTGGATTGGGGTTTCTGGACTCATTTCGTAAACTTCACCAGCTAGCAACTCTACACGGCGATCGCGCAGAATGCCTGCTTCTATCATGCGGTGGTAGTCACCTACAGACCATTTAGCTAGGGTTTTCATTGCAGGATCGGCGCATTTGATTAACAGGACTAAATTTAGTTTACACGATCGACCTCACATAGCTTTTAATTCAAGCATTTAATTTAAGTGCGAGCGCGATCGTCTGTATTGGCATGAACTACAAACCGATCGCATATCTAATCCAATTTTAAGCGATTGAGCCATCAAAACCTCAACTATATCTTGTTGATTTCCGCACCTGGCCAATTGAATTGGGGTACAGCCTCGTTGATTCCGTGGATTCACCTCTGCTCCCGAAGCTAAGAGCGATCGTACAATATTTAAGTGACCGCGTGAAACTGCTTTGTGTAAAGCTGTATATCTGTTATTATCTCTAGCATTGACATAGGCTCCTGAAATCAACAAAAGGTGCACAATTTCCAAATGTCCCTCTAGAGCTGCTTTCTGTAATGCTGTATATTCGCTATAGTCCTTAGCATTAACATCAGCTCCAAAAGCGATGAGAAGCTCTACAATGGGTTTGTGTCCCCGCTCCGCAGCAGCGTGAATAGCTGTTTTGCTAATTGTTACTCCTTGCAAGAGTAAAAACCTCATAACATCTTTGTGTCCTCCCGCAGCCGCTTCATCCATCGCTCGCTCGATATGATTTTCATAGCCGTCAGCGGTTCCCTCTAATGACAGTCCGCGTTCGAGCAAAATTTGCACAACCTCTTTGTGTCCGTTCTCTGCTGCTAATTCTAACGCTCCATGCCCGAAATCTATGACGACGCTAACATCAGCTTCGCGATCGATTAATAGCTGTACCATTTCTACAAAACCAAACTGCGAAGCAGCGATCAAAGGATAAAAACCTTGATCGCATTCTCTATTCACATCTGCACCATAATTAATTAGTAGCTCAGCTACCTCAATTTGGTTATTTGCTGCTGCGAAGTACAATAAAGTATGCCCGTAAGGTTCTCGTCCGATTGGAGCATTTGGATCGCCCCCTTGTTCGAGGTAAGACTCAACCTCCTGGATATTGCCGAGTGCAGCAGAAATGTATATGTTGACAAGAGCACCTTGAGATAATAGTATTTCGATAATTTCTCGATGTCCTCTCCGAGCTGCAATCTGAATTGGGGTTGCCCCATGACAATTGACTATGTTGATATCTGCTCCAGCAGCAACAAGTGCCTCAACAATCCTGGGTTGGTTCCGAAAAGCTGCTGCGTGTAAAGGAGTGTCAACAGAACCAGTACCGCACCGGAAATTTATATCAGCACCAGAGTCAATTAGCAATTTTGCTAACTCTAGATTTTTATAGGAGATAGATGAATGTAGAGGTGTATCGTTATCTCTGTCTGTTGCATTAACATCTGCGCCCCTAGCAATTAATATTTCAGCCATCTTGAAGTATCCTCTCATAATTGCTTGGTGTAGAGGGGTACTATCTGAGCAACTTTCATCTCTAAAATTTATATCATCTCCCCGATGTAGGAGAGCGATAACTCTCTCAAAATCCTCATGACAAACAGCTTGACATAATTCCTGGCTCATTGCTATTATTTCTTTCAGATTTTTTTCATAAACTTCTGGTGCTACGCCCCACTAATTATTGTACAGAAGAAACAAGCAAACAGAAAAGCCAATTACCCGAATAGGTTTGGCTTTTCTGTTACTTGTGAATTCAGCAAAACGCTACCGCTGAATTTTGGAGACGACACCCGCACCGACGGTACGATCGCCTTCACGAATGGCAAAACGCATACCTTGTTCGATCGCGATCGCCTTCACTAACTGCTAGCCATTGCCTCTAATATTACCCACAGAATACTTATTATCTTTCATAAATCTCATCAAAAATCTTAGAGCTTCATTCACTGCTTCAGAGTCAGGAAACATTTCTGCAACATCCGGTTCGAGATGAATAGTCAGCCCGCCAAAACTCTTCCGTCTAGGGCATAACTTTCATCACAGCGCCAATCTCGATAATTTCCATGTGATTTCGGGCGATCGATCCTTTGTCGCAGCAGGTTGCTTCTAGATCGAGGACTAGATAATAGTTGAATTGTTTTAAATTAATCATAAATTTTACCTAAGTTTTAGTCATCGAGGTGTTTCACTCGATAATGCAGCAGCATGAAACCGTTGCTGTAAATTTGCCGATCGACCAATTCGACACTTGTCGGCGCGATCGCCCTTGCAAACATCGGAATTCCCGCCCCAATGACTACCGGATTCAACTTGACGATCATCTCGTCAATCTCAGAAACCACCGTTGCGGCTAACTCACCGCCACCGCACAGCCAGATATCTTTACCCGTTTCCTGCTTCAATTCCTTCACCAATTCAACAGCATTGTCTGACACCAGTGCAACATTCCCATCTGGGCTGGCTTGCATACTGCGCGAAAAGACATACTGCTTCAAGCTGGGATAAGGATTCGTCAAACCCACGTTTAGCCCGACTTCATAGGTTTTGCGTCCCATCAAAACAGCATCAAACTGCTGATTACCCGCACTAATGCCTAGTGCTTCGTGAAGGTGCGCCGGAATAGTTTCGGGAAAGCGATCGAACAAATCGGCAAAATGCTCTCCTGCGATCGGAAAACAATCAAAGGAGCCATCTTCGCGAGCAATAAACCCATCAACCGTGCAAGCCACGTAATATATGAGTTTTCTCATGTTTAATCTTGTTTGTTAAGAAGTTTTGGAAATCACCAAGGCTGAAACCATCGTAGCAGTCGCTTTTCAAATGCGCGATCGCCCGCATCCCTAGAGACAATTGTAGGAAAGGGCGATCGGTCTCAAAACGAGATAAGCTGATGTCAGCGCACGGATTGACACTCCTTGCTTTTCAATCACAAATGGAGAGGACGGGACTCGAACCCGCATCGATCGACAGCAACTTTCAGGAAACGCGCTTCCTTACTACCTGTAAGCAGACGGGAACTACCCCCATCTCGGACTGTTAATTCCTTTCAGTGCCTCTGCAACCCGCTGCCAATTTGCGCTTTCAGGGAACGTCGCGAAGCAACTTTTTACCCTACTCAACAAACTCGATCGTCCTTTTGAGAGCCGCTTTACCTAGTTTTTACGGTGCCATTCCAATTAGGCGACCTCCCCAAACTTCCTATTCGTACAGGATAACAAATCTATCTACGAAGTGCAAGAATATTTCATTAAGGAAGATGAAGGAATCGAACCCTTACAGGTGTTACCTGTACCCTTGTTTTCAAGACAAGTTGCTGGCCATTTAGCGGCATCTTCCATGATGCAAAGTATCCATGATTCCCATAGCTAAACTATAGGAAATCCACCGGGAAGGTACTGCCCCTTCTACCTCTGCGTTATCAGCACAGCGCCTCGCTTCTCGGCTTCCGGTGGTGAATCAAATTCCTGCCACATCGCAACCTATCCGTAGGAACACAGCAGTGCTGTTTCCCTATAATTATCGGTGCAACTAAGCAGATTTGATATTACAAGGAAGATGAAGGAATCGAACCCTTACAGTTACCTGTACCCTGGTTTTCGAGACCAGTTGCCAACCGTTTAGCGGCATCTTCCGAGGGGTGTCTGACGGGAATTGAACCCGCTATTACTGGTTCCACAAACCAGCGCCGCTACCGCTTTGGCTTCAGACACCGCAGTGGAATCAAGGAGAATCGTAGGCGAAGCCTTCCCGAAGGGTACTCCTAACCTCTTGCGTGCAAAGCAAGCGCTCTACCAATTGAGCTATGACCCCTTTTTGGGTGGATACTGGTCGGACTCGAACCGACATTTTCCTAGTTGCGAACTAGGCACTTTTCCGATTAAGCTACAGACCCAAAGTTGGTGGATTGCGATCGGATTTGAACCGATATCTTTCTAACAGCCAGTTAGATGCTTTACCAATTAAGCTACGAACCCATTCAGCAGGAGTGGTAGGACTTGAACCTACAACATTCGAGGTAGAAGCTCGACACTCTATCCAGTTGAGTTACACTCCCGTATTTTTTGTTGATTTGCAATATTAATAGGACTCACGCATGGGTGGTCAGAAACCGGGTTTTTGCGAAAATACTTCATTGTTAATCGCAGATTCGGTAAAAAACCCAGTTTCTTTGATTTATGGTTGCAATAACTACAAAGCCAACAGTAGGGTGCGTCGCCCGACTATTCTGGCGAATTACAACTATTTAAGAAGCGACGCACCCTACCATGATCCTTTCCCCGAATAACTACAAAGATTTAGCCTGTTCTTGATACCATTTTTTAGCTGCGTTCATCACTGCTTTGTTGACATCTTTCCAGGTTAGTTGACTAGCCTCTAGTTCGGCAACACTTTCTTTCTGTACATCAGCATTAAACCACTTTAAAAATGCTCCGATTTTGTCCATATTAAAGTGACCGCCACAAACTTCTGTTACCCCTTGTTCTAGGCGAGCAGGTGTGACAAAAAGATTCACAAAATCGTCAATACTTTCAGCAACTTCTGGGTTGATTTGAACAGGTTGTTTGGTTTTGACAGCTTGGTGTTTTTCGCCTTTAGCTTTGAACAGCAGTTCTGCATAGGACAGCCTTTCCGCAAGTTCGCCGCTTTCGGGAAACAGCACCAATCCTTCGCCAATTCCTGCGATGCCGAAAGTTTCTTTCACCCAAGGATCGACTTTTTCTACAACATCAACCACTTGATTGATGGTATCAACAACTGATGTTAGTTGCTCTGAATCGCCAAAATCTAAAACAAACGGTTCTCCGTAAAAAGGCAAGACGAAAATATCGGGATGTTTAGGCAAGAAATCAGCGATTTTGTCAGGGCGGATTTCCAGTTTGGCAATTTTGCCATCCACGCCGCCAAATTGAACTGCAAACACCGCGAAGATTTTGCGATCGATCTCAGATACAGCAGTCCGTTTCTGAATCCCTTTACCGCACCATTCCCCAAAGATAGTTGCGTGTTCGGAACTTGCCAATCGAGAGAAAAAATCGATATTTTGATTCACCCAATTAGCAAAGCCGAGATTGTCGTTTTTCGTGTCAATGATTTGCGATCGACTTTGGACAACAACTTTACCATCGGTAAAGATTTGAATGCCTCCATTAGTACCGTCGAGTTTAATTTTAGCTCGATAAATTATCTTAGGAGTTTCCCCGAGTAATTCTAAACTGCGGCGGAGATTGTAGAGCAGTTCGATGCTCGGCCATGTTTGCATTTGTGCCGATTGCTCTACCGTTTCTTGACAATAAATTGCCGACAAATCAGTGCCGATTGCTTCGTCAACTTTCCCCAAAGCCATGCCAAAGGAATAAACGCCTCGGAGTTTTGTAGGTGTGATTTTAGTGCCGTTTTTCAACACAGAATCAGTTAACGCTATGGCAACGATATCGCCAACATCATAAATGTTTTCTGAGTTGGCAACAATTTGTATGGCATCATGCCCCGGAGCTTCAAAACTATAGAGATGGAGCGCATCAGCATTGGGATGATTTTGCGCGGTTTTGACTTCCATTACAATTACAGGCATGGGGGAAACTCCTTCTAATCTTACAGTTCGATCGTTCGGACTTTAGTCCTCTGAATTTGCGGACTAAAGTCCTCACTACGAACCAAATAAATTCAGTTCAAATAGTGCGATCGCACTTTGCGTATAAGTTATCAGAGCATTGCGTTTTCTGAGTTACTAGAGGGACTCCGCCGATGAGTTACTACACACTCTTTAAAGGATGGCTACTTTTAAGCCTACCTATCGGGTTCACTGCACTCCTCGTTTACAAACGCACGCTGTTTTTTGACAGCGTTACCTTTCCTCTCATACTAAAGTATGTAGGCTCCAAAGGTTGGGATACGCAAAAGTGCGATCGCGTTTAACATAAGACTTACACATCAATAGTCAGAAACTGGGTTTTTGGAGAAAATCTTTAGCTGTAGCCAACAGATTAGATAAAAGCCCGGTTTCTTAGGCCTGATATGTAAGTTTTGGAATCTAAAAAATTAATCATTCAATTGAATCAACCTCCTTAAATTCTAGCAAAAACAACGAGAGTGGTAGGACTCGAACCCACAACATCCGCGTCCGAAGCGCGGCGCTCTATCCATTGAGCTACACCCCCGTAAATTGGTAGTCCTGGCAGGATATTACCCCGCTCTTACTTGTAAGGCAAACACTCTACCGTTGAGTTACAGGACTGCAAAAGCGGATGATGGGACTTGAACTCGTGCCTAGAGTTTGGAAGACTCGAATGCTACCATTACACCATATTCGCAATTGTGGAGCTGGTGATAGGAATTGAACCTACAACCGACTGATTACAAATCAGTTGCTCTGCCTAATTGAGCTACACCAGCACGCCGACTAGATGGCGATATTTTAACTTGCAACAAGGCCATACAAAAGCCTGATATTGCCAATTACATCACACCTGCATTTTTGGTAGCGGGGACAGGAGTTGAACCTGCTATGAAGAGGCTTATGAGACCTCCAAGCCTACCCAGGCTACTTCACCCGCGATGTTACCAAATACCCCTGACTGGCATCGAACCAGCACTGACTAGATCCTAAATCTAGCGCCTCTACCAATTGGGCTACAAGGGTAAAATCGATCGCATTTTTGGGTTTTGATACCCAATACCCCTGACTGGACTCGAACCAGCAAAACACTCGTTCTAAGCGAGTGATGTTTTCCAATTACATCACAGAGGTAAAGTCGGAATGGCAGGATTTGAACCTGCAACCTTCGGCTCCCAAAGCCGCCGCGCTACCAAGTTGCGCCACATTCCGTTCATGCTCCAGGTGAGACTCGAACTCACAATCAAAATAGAACAGATTTTAAGTCTGCCGCGTCTGCCAATTCCGCCACAAGAGCAAGTAGAAACTCAGTTGAAAATTTGGTACTCCTGACTGGATTTGAACCAGTAACACACAAGATTTGAGCTTGCGGCCTCTGCCAATTGGGCTACAGGAGCATCATCATTACTGCTTTTGGAAAAGCAGAACTCGGAAGGCAGGGTTTGAACCTGCATTATTCCGCTTTCAAAGAGCGGTGCCATACCAATTAGGCGACTTCCGAATAATTCAATGCCTGGGTAGGCTTTGAACCTACATAAATTCCTGTTTCAGAGACAGGCGACTTTACCAATTTGTCTACCAGGCAATTTAAACGGAAATTGCACATTTATAACCAAAGAAACCGGGTTTTTTACCTAATCTACGGACTACAGCGAAGAATCTTCGTAAAAAACCCGGTTTCTGGCCACCCGTGCATAATTCCTATAAAAAATGGCTGCCTCAGTAGGAATCGAACCTACAACCATCACGTTAACAGCGTGCAGCTCTACCAATTGAGCTATAAGGCAACGCAATCCCCCAAGTCAGTATCGAACTGACGACTTCTTGTTCTTCACACAAGCACTCTACCAACTGAGCTATCGGGGGAAAACGGAGAAGGTGGGATTTGAACCCACGGCGGTTGTTAAGCCGCTCTTTCTTAGCAGGAAAGCGCCATAAGCCTCTCGGCCACCTCTCCTCAATGAGCGAGAACGGAGGGATTTGAACCCTCAATTTTTCAGTTGCGCAAGCTGAATTGTTGTCCAGTTACAACACATTCTCTTGTTTTGGAACTGCATATTAACTACACAGGACTTACTCGCGGGGGTCAAAAACCCGGTTTCTATCTCAATATCTCTAGTAGAGATGCAAAATTTTTCTCAGAAACCGGGTTTTTTGCACAATTTACAATCTTAAATCTCAAATCTTAAATCTTGAAATCCAAAATTTAAAATCTAAAATCTAAAATCGCATGGGTCGGGCTGGAATTGAACCAGCAACGCTTTAAGCTACTGTTTTACAGACAGCTACCCACGCCAATAGGAGGGCCAACCCTGGAATTTTGGAAGTGCTGACGGGAGTTGAACCCGCAATCACTTGGGTGAAAACCAAGCGGCTTAAACCATTTGCCTACAGCACTATTGATTTTAGATTTTAGATTTTAGATTTGGGATTGCTTTTGGGAATTTTAGATTGCTCCTGTGAATAAATAGGAACAGAGGTTAGGGCGGGATTTGAACCCGCGAAATTCGGTTTTGCAGACCGACGCTTTGAGCCACTCAGCCACCTAACCAGGGAATCCCAACGGGTTTTGTAGGCGATGCCTTCCCGCAGAGAAATTGGTATTATCTCGTTTGAAATACCGAAGTAATTCAATTGCAGATTTTCTCTAAAATCTCAATTTTAAATCTCAATTTTAAATCTCAATTTTTTAAGATGAAAATATGAAAATTTCAAATCAAAACATTCAAAATCCAAAATCCAAAATCTAAAATCTAAAATCGCCTCACGGGGCTGACGGGTTTCGATCCCGCTACCTTCGCTGTGACAGAGCGACGCTCTCCCAATTGAGCTACAACCCCACAAGATTTCTGTTTGGACGGGATGGCGGTTGATTCCGCGTACTACAACCCGATCGGGCTTTTGTTACCGGAGTCTATACCGCCAATGTCCGCAATTATGTGACACTATTAATTATCTATTCTGTTTTCAAAGTTCGTATTGCTTTTGGAATAAAGCTTTGAGGCTTTTCCCCTTCGCCATACATTTATACTACACTGCGTACTACGAGACTGTCAAGGGGGTAATACAAGTTTTTTTTAAATTTGGTTTTTTAAGGTGGGTGTCGATCGCCCCCACCAACACTCTCGCCCCAAAAACAACGATAAATCAAGACGTTCGGCTGCTAAACTGGTGCTGTAGCCCGAGGTAAATCCGATGTTTGAACTGTACTACAATAATTTTTTTTGAGGGCCTGCTGACCGATCGCCCTAAAGATACACCCGGCGATTGAAATCGCGGTTATGCCGATCGCCCGCATCCCATCGCATTCGATCGCCCTTCCGATGCCGCTGTCAATCCCCGCTGAGACATATTTATTAAAAATTAGGTTTCTTTTCCCTGAAATTCCCATTATCATTATCGGCAGTGTGGAATGAAAGGAATTTCAAGTGACCGGAAATCATCTGTTTCAAAGACTGCGAAAAAAATGGCGTTTTGTGGCGATCGCCCTGACTGCGGCTGCAATGAGCTTTATCATAGGTACGCTACTGCCCGGAAATCAACAAGGAAGTGACAAGCCTGCAACCGCCGCGGTGCAGAACCTCGACCAATCCTTAACGATAAATCCGTTACCAAACGAGGTTGGGGACAATCAAACAGGCTTTAATCTCGATCGCACATTTGAGAAACTTCTCACTGTATTGGAATCTAAAGAAAAACGCTTGACTTTTGTGCCACCGGAACAGTTTCAGGGAAAAACTGTTTTTGAGGGAACAATCAAATATTCTCAGAAAGTTATTGCGCTAACTGTTGATGACGGGCCGTGGCCGGAAACGACTGAACAAATGCTGGATATTTTTAAGCAAAATGATGTTAAAGCTACATTTTTTTGGATAGGTAAATCTCTAGAAAGTTCTCCCGAAATTGCTCGCCGAGTTGTGGCCCAAGGTCACGCGATCGGTAATCATACGTGGCATCATTGGTACGATGGGATGGATGCGGCGACAGCGGCTAATGAAATCGATCGCACGGCAAAACTTATTTACGAAACGACGGGAGTTAAGACGACTTATTTCCGTCCGCCGGGAGGAGTTTTGAATAATGGTTTGGCTAAGTATGCTAAGGAACATAATTATTCTGTGGTGATGTGGTCGGTAACTTCTGCCGATACCGATCCGCGCGCTCAACCGTCGGCTTTTGTGGAGAATGTGTTGAAGGGTGCGAAGCCGGGGGCGATCGTGTTGATGCACGACGGCGGGGGCGATCGATCGCGTACTATTAAGGCTTTACCGGAGATGATTGCTGGTTTGAAACAGCAGGGATATCGGTTTGTGACGATTCCTGAGTTGCTGGAAATGCAAGGGAAATCAGCGTAAATGGTGCTGGTGATTGCTTGTCTTTTTTCAGGGTAAAACTAAGGCTAAAGAAACCCGTTTTCTGGGATAAATATTGGTTTTTCAACTAGATATATACGAAGAAACTGGGTTTCTTACTCCCTAGGATTACGTATTGAAATGGCATAAATTTGGGATAAATTTCAGAGTTATACAATATGATTTAACCGCAGAGAACACAGAGAACACAGAGGAAGAGAATAGAGAGATGAATAATTAATATGCACCGTGCGATATAATTTTCGTGAAAAATGATATGAAAAAATCTCAATAAATTAGAAAATAATGAAGTTGAGAGGATAGGGGATATTCCTACTGAGGTAAGGTTGATAAATACTGTTGATAATGAGTTAGTGCGTCACTGGCTGCACACCTTAGATACCTGTGCGAGTACCAACACCTGGGCGATCGCCCGCGCAGACCAACTGCACCACGGAGATGTAATATTTACTAAGCGGCAAACCAGCGGGCGCGGACAACACGATCGCACTTGGCATTCCCCAACAGGTGTTTTAACTGCAAGTTTTGTCCTCGACAACCTCAACCCGAATCTATTACCCGGACTCAGTTTAGCAGTTGGTTTAGCTGTGATTTTTGCGATCGAGGATTTGGTGCCCGAATGTCGTGATATGCTGCGCCTGAAATGGCCGAATGATGTCTGGATCGATCGCCAAAAATTAGCCGGAATTCTCTGTGAAGCCACTTCCGGTAACACTTTCGGCACTCGGACGGTTGTCGGAATAGGAGTCAACCGCTGCGTAGATTTCGCGGCTGCGGGATTGGATACAAGAGCGATCGGCAATGCGGTAAGCTTGCATTCTATTGTTAGTAATGTGCCAGATGAACTCTGTTTGCTCGATCGACTGCGGCGCTATTTACTCGAACTAGGCGATATGTTTTCCACCACCGACAAGCCACCCTCCAAGTCCGGTTTAGCGCGGCTGTTACCGGAATTGCGCCGCCGCGATGCGCTGATTGGGTGTAATGTGGCGATCGAGCTTTCCTCGGAAACCATCTGCGGAGAAGCGGCCGGGATTGACGGATGCGGCCGGTTGTTAGTATGCTTGGCGGGCGATCGAATACAAGCATTTACCTCCGGGCGAGTTCAATTAAATTAAGAGTCATTAGTCAGTAGGTAGGTAGGGGCGGTGCCCCCGTGCCCGCCCTCATTAGTCCTGCCGTCATTAGTCATTACTCATTAGTCCTGCCGTCAGTAGTTGTTAGTCATTAGGATGTTTTAAATATCATCAAGGCGTGAGTTCAAATCCGGTGACATCCGAATCATATCTGAGTGCGAGCGTCCCCGATCGCGCTACACTTTCTTCCTATAGGCCTGGTTTCAACCGCCGACCTCTTCAGTCCGCGGAGGCGGACATCGTTTGTGTAGTCGCGAATTCCATTCGCCGACTCTTATTTACCAATTACCCATTACCCATTACCCATTACCAATTACTAATTACCAAATTTAATTTACCACCTCAAATACTACCAATCTGCTCAGCGACAGCGATTGATTTGGCTCCACACCTTCGGGACGACCCTTCGTAGAAGCAACTTGTATTCTATTGCCGTTTATCCCTTGTTTAACCAAAGCAGCTTTCACATTTTTCGCCCTTTCCAGCGCCAAATTTTGATTTTCCGCAGGACTGCTTTTAAAATCGCTGTAGCCAATTATCCTCAAATTCTTCGTGCTATTTTTTTCCATATATTCCTTGACTTTGCTCACCTTTTCTGCTACGTCTTTAGGAGGCAAAATTGCTGAACCCGTACTGAAATAAAGCTTAATTCCCATTGCCTTTAACGACGGTTGAGTTTCAACTGTCACTGTATTTGTTACAGACTTCACCCCCGGGATTTTCTCAAAAGCTTGAGTTATTTTCTGAGCATCTGCCGCTTGGCTCACGCTACCTGCAACGGTGACTTTCCCCTCTGCATAGCGAGCCGAGATATCAATGTTTTCTAGTTTATTCAAAAGAGCGGTCGTGCGCTTGACATCGGCTTCGGCTAAAATCGGATCGGGAGGTACTTCAACGGCTATAATTTTATTGTCAATTCTTAATTGGGGAGCTGTATCCTGAGCAATTTTTCCCGCTTGCGATCGCAGTTTTTGATTTGGCACTCGTCCTGAAATCTCCAAAACTCGATCTTTAACATCTACCGCGAGGCGATAAACCGATAACTCCGGAGCAGATTGTAAAGCTAAATTCGTATCTGCTTCTAACCTCGCTGCAATTGTGCTGCGGTATTGATGAATGCCCCAAGGTACGCCAATTAAACCTAAGGCTGCTAAACCGATAATTGGTAAAATTGGCGGCTTAGCAGATTTTACTTTAACCTCTGTCGCGACGATTAATTTTTCCAAGTTTGAGTTTACTTCTGCCGGCACACTGGTGGGATCGCCGTTAAATGACTGGATTTGATTGCCGTATTCTTCAATAATATTTTTGAATATGGCTCGCATTTTGTACTTAAACCACTGGCGCGTTTCTCCTTGCACCACTACTGCTAGATAACACGAACCCGCTACTTCTAATACAATCGTAGATGTGCCGTATTCTATAGCATCAATCTCGGCAATATTTCCCGACTGAACTATACAATCGTTGACAAAAGAGCGAATAGCAGTCAGCATCCCCGCTACCATATCTGATTCTAACTGTTCGCGTTCAGACTGCTGCACTGCTGCAATTACTAAGCCCGATGCTGTTTGGATTAAAAAGACAGCTTTAACAGTCAGCGGGGTTGTTTCTTTCATCAGCAATTCTGCTTCAGAAATGCCCTGGATTTTGGATTTTATTTTGCGAGTAATTCCCTCAGGACTTAAAGATGATTCTAGTTTTTCATTAATCTCCCGCATCGTCTCAGCCATGTATTTTAAAATTGTGCTGCCGATGATCGGATAGAGGGCATCCGACATGGCTTCTTGCTTGATAACGATTTGCTGTTTGATAGCCGAGGCCATTTCCGGTGCGATCGCCATCGCAATTTCATCTGGCGATTCACTGATTCTGTGGCTTATTCCCACAGGAATCGCCGGAGATATGGCTATTCCCATCGACTGCTTGTTTTCTCGGGTTTTGGTATTAATTACTTCATCTATTATCGGCGCTATGGTTTCGGTAAATGATGGTCTCGACTCATTAATTGTTTGGAGCATCATTTCGGGAAATATCTGTTTAATTGTGGATGCTATTTGTTCCCGATTGCTTCCCCATTCTGCATTGGCTATTTTGCGTTCCAGTTCCTCGACTTTACCGTTGAGTTTGTAATTATAACCCACAACTTCATCTAACAATGGTAAAATAGATTCGATAACTGATTTTTCGAGTTGGGCGTGATGGCTAACCATCAGCTCGTCAATCAAAGGTTTGAGTAAATCGGTAAACAAGTCTGTCGATTCATAAATTCGGTGTTCGATCGCCACAATTTTTTGTTCGATATTCCCGAGTCTTTCATCAATCCTTTGATGCTGAATGATGGCATCTACAGCGGGGGCGATCGCAGATTCTATCTCTAACTTAGCTTCCCGGATGTTTCGGGACAGCATCTCTACAATCGCGGGCATGATTCTTGCCATCAAGCCTTCGATTTCGGCTAAAAATTGCTGCTGAAGTTCGACTATTTTATTGTCATTCTTTAATAATTGTCCTGCAATACCGCTGTTTTCAATAGCGGTGTTGACAGCCGGGGCGATCGCCTCTTTCACCTCTAACTTTGTCTCATCAATTTTCCGATTCAGCGACTCAATCATTAACGGCATCAACCTTGCCATGATTTCTTCCGGTTGAGACTTTTGCTGGCGCTGAAGATTATTTAGCCTGCTTTCTACGTCGCTGAATTTTCCTTGAACTTCTCTTTGCAGAATTGCTGATTCAATCAAAGGTTCAATCGCCGCTGCTACCTCTAATCTTGATTCATCAATTTTCCGGTTCAGCAAATCAGTGATTGCTGGGATTACCATAGCCCTAATCTCTTCTGGCGTCTGGATTTGTGACTGTTGCACCGCCAGCCGGCGCTCGATGATGCTCAATACTTTTTCTTCTATTTCTACCCAAGCTATTCTTACTTGTACTGACGGTGCGACAGCTTCTACAACCTCTAATTTTAATTCACTAATTTTGCGGCTGAGCAAGTCGCTAACTATCGGTACTAGCTGCTTGATTAAATCTTCAGGCTGCTGCTGGTAACGCTGCTGAATATTCGCAACTTTATCTTCAATTACTACTACTTTTTCTTCCAGCCCATTTTGATTGTGAATTACTTGATTGACTGTCGGTGCGATCGCCGAAGCTATTTCTGACTTCGACTCCTCTAGCCTGCGGTTGAGCAGATCGCCTACCACCGGCATCAGCCGCTTCATTAACTGTTCGGGATGCGGGATCTGCTGGTAAAATTCAGCAATTTGATTTTCTAAATCTGCTAATTTTCCCTGCACTTCTAGGCGATTAGTTTGATTGTTGCTTGCTAGTTCGATCGCCTTATTTAATTCCGACTTTAACCGCTCTAATTCTTCTTTCACCAATTCCGGAATTAACGGTTTCATTAAATTCATCAACTCTTTCGGCTCAGACATTAGCTTTTCAAAGTTTTCTAACCTTTGTTCCACGCTAAAAACATTACTATAAAATTCTGGCAAATCCCTTTCAAACAGCAGTTGCTGCAACCGCTTAAACTCCTCAACTGCTTGTTCTAAATCTTCCTCGGAGGGTCGATAATTATTGGCTACCTTCGCTGTTTTAGATGAATTAGGTTCCCGATCGTGGTTTTCTCGTCTTTGAGATGGGATCTCTTCATTGTTATTCAATATTTCCGGTATGATCGCAGGTGGTTCGATCCGAAAAGACAATTGATTGCGCCGATTTTCTTCCTCCTCTATTCGATCCCTAGACTTTTCTGATAGCGGTAACTTTAGCTCGGTGGCTCCCTTTTTGGTTTTTTTTAATAACTGCAATTCTGTCAGTATGACTAGCAATTCCTGAAGTTGATCTCCAGCTTTAGGAAGTGGCATATTTGCCTCAGAAACCTCTTTTTCTGGCTGATATAGTTGGCTGGGATTATCATTAGATGCTGTCATAGTGTGTTACCAAAATCTGATTTTAACCGATCGACTAAAATGACCAGCTTGCTTGTTGCGTGGCGCGCGTGCCAAGAGCGATAGAAATAACATAATTTTTTCGCAGTCTCAGAGGTACTATAGCTATCGCCCTATTTTAACTGCTGTTCTGCGACTAGCCAACTGGGCAGCCAACTGCAATGCTGCTTTCATGCTGGAGGCATCGGCAAGTCCTTGACCTACAATATCAAAAGCTGTGCCGTGATCGGGAGACGTGCGGACAAAAGGCAAGCCAATTGTCGTGTTGACTGCTCGATCGAAAGCCATCAATTTTACAGGAATCAAGCCTTGGTCGTGATACATTGCCAAGTAACCGTCGTGAGCTTGTTTGGCTAAACCGTACCAAACTTTAGCTGGTTTTACCCACATGGTATCTGGGGGTATTGGCCCGTCTAACTGCACTTGAGGAAAGCGATCGCGCTGCGTTTCCAACCAAGCTATCATCCAGTCTTGCTCTTCATTTCCCAGTTTGCCATTTTCGCCGCTGTGAGGATTTAACCCTGAAATCGCAATTTTTGGTCTTTCCAGTCCAAAATCTTCCCGCAAACACTCTACCAGCAATTCGAGTTTTTCGCTCAGCAATTCTGGATTCAAAGCGTCGGGTACTTGACGCAGGGAAATATGTGTGGTAGCGAGTAAAGTTACCAGCGTCCAGCCGCTGTGTGGAGATGTGGCGGCAAACAGCATTCCGAACCGCTGCGATTTGGCTTTTTCTGCCAGGAGTTCTGTTTGTCCTGGATAATTGTAACCGGCTGCTTGCCAGCAAGTTTTGGAAATCGGGCCGGTGACGATCGCACCAAATTCGCCGGCGAGGGTACGGGCGATCGCTTTTTCCATATACTCAAAGCTAGCCGCCCCGCTCGCTGCTGAGCCCACACCCGGGACAATCGCTCCCCACTTGCTGACGTGTGGGATATCAATAATGTTTAATGTTTCGGGATTTGCCAAAGATTGTGCAGGATCGATCGATCGCAACTTATCGTAAGTTTGCTGCAAAATTGCCCGATCGCCGAAAACCGTCGCCATCACAGCAGCAGCCGGATCTGCCAAGGCCTTGAGAATCACTTCCGGGCCAATTCCCGCCGGATCTCCCAGAGTTACAGCTAGTTTTGATTCCCGATCGAGACTCAAGGCAGTTCTCTCCCACAAAATAGAGGAATTTGCGTACTAAAATCTTAGCATTTCGTCGGCTAATTTCCCAAAAATCGCCTGAAAATAGCGAAAAACCAGCGCATCCGTGACTGGCGATTGCCTCGCCGCCTTCTTAACACAGGCTGTGAACTTCTGCGATGCCGATCGTTGATCAAAGGTAACTTGATACAGTAAAATACCTACCATGGCACAAGCTGTAACACTGTTGATACGTTAAAGCGCGATCAACAAGTGGAACGATTGGTCAAGAAGTAGTAATCTCAAGTGGGATACCCAGCCACTATCAAAACAGTTACCTCCAGCTAAACCTGACCTAGAAACCAGCCAAACTAAAATTTTTTATCCAAAAGTAGGGCGGGACACGCCCAAACTCTAGGCCTGTATCCTAGTAGGCTTGATTCAGACGCACCAGCACAGATTATCTAAACTCGACGGTTTGATTGGTACTTCGGTACGGTTCAATAGTTGAGCAATTGCTCGCAAGAGACAGCTAATTTTAAGGTAGGTGGCTGAATTAAGAATCCCCGTTGATGAGATAGCGGGTAATGTCAAATTATGTTTATTTAATTTGCAATCGTCAAGGAACTCTAAAACAAATGAACCCTGAATTTCTGAGTGCGGCCTTTTTGTCTTTTTCCCTCATTTTCGTCGGTATCGGCGGAGGCTTCCTGCTGCTGAAACTCCAAGGCGGTGGCGAAGAGTAAGTTATCATCCCGGACGCTGAAACCGGGTTTTTCTAACAAAAAATCTGGTGCAGTTGACAGTTGTCAGTTGTCAGTTGGTAGGGGCGGTGCCCCCGTGCCCGCCCTCAGTTGTCAGTTGGCCTGGGACAGAAGATCCCGATCGTGTAGCCGTTGGGTTGACCGCTTGACAGTGACGTGCAAGGAAGAGGATTCGAGAAATCAATAGTCTTCTTTTAATTTCTCGCTTACAAGAGAGAGGCCCTCAAGGAATTCTTTCTCATAACTTAGAGTTTTTGCAGATTTTTTCTTAACTTTTGTCTGATGGCGGACGCCGGACGCCTCGGGCCTTCGAGCTGGCGCCTCCTGTCGGGGCGATCGCTTAATGAGATGATTTCAGGTTTCTGTTAAGTTTTTATAAAAAACTGAGAAAGACCTGATACTATTGTATAGAAAGTTTAAGATTCATAAATAAATCCCTAGATGACTTTATTGATTGTAGGTGCCACCGGCACTCTCGGCCGCCAAATAGCCCGCCGCGCCCTAGACGAGGGCTACCAGGTGCGCTGCTTAGTCAGAAGTTACCGAAAAGCTGCCTTTTTGAAAGAATGGGGCGCTGAACTTGTACCGGGGAACCTTTGCCAGCCCGACAGCCTGACTGCTGCACTAGAAGGCGTCAGTGCTATCATCGATGCAGCAACAGCCAGCGCAGCCGATTCTGTCAGCATCAAAAGAGTAGACTGGGACGGAAAAGTATCGCTGATCCAAGCAGCAGCAGCAGCAGGCGTCAAGCGTTACATCTTCTTCTCATTTCTCGATGCCGAGAAATATCCCCAAGTCCCCTTGTTGGAAATCAAGCGCTGTACCGAGTTGTTTTTAGCAGAATCCGGTTTAGATTACACGATCTTGAGACCTTGCGGATTTTTGCAAGGACTCCTAAGCCTGTACGCAATGCCGATTTTGGACGCTCAAGGAGTCTGGCTGCCCAACAAGCCGTCAGCCCTTGCCTATATGAACACTCAGGACGTAGCTAAATTTGCCGTCAAAGCCCTTTCTGTTCCAGAAACCGTTAAGAAAACCTTTCCGGTGGTGGGAAATCGCGCTTGGGATGCTGAAGAAATCGTGCGGTTGTGCGAGCGGCTTTCTGGCAAACAAGCCAAAATCACGCGCACGCCTGATGCCTTGTTGCAGGCTACCCGTCAATTTGCTAAGTTCTTTCAGTGGAGTTGGAACGTAGCTGACAGATTGGCTTTTTCAGAAGTTTTAGCAGCCGGAAAACCCTTGAAAGCTCCGATGGATGAAGTTTACAGCGTCTTCGGAATCGACCCTAAAGAAACTACAACTTTGGAGTCTTATCTCGAAGAATACTTTAATCTGATTATGAAGAAGCTCAAGGAAATAGAGTACGAGCAGCTTAAGACTAAAAAACGGAGTAAACAAAAAATGCCTTTCACATTTTAAAGTGCCGAAAGCTGGGATTATATACAACGACGTTAAACCAGTCTCTTGTCGCATCGCCGAAGAGTTGAAAGACAAGCTGACTGCTCGCGGCTGGGAGGTCTGTGCGGTTTCCGGTGCCGGGGGAATTTTGGGCTATTCTAGTCCCGATCGCCCCATGTGCCACACTCCGATCGACCAACTTGTCCCCCCCGGTTTTGACAGCGACATGGAGTTTGCAGTGGTTTTGGGTGGCGACGGCACTGTGCTGTCGGCATTTCGCCAAGTTGCTCCCATCGGAGTGCCGCTGCTGACTGTCAATACCGGTCACATGGGCTTTTTAACAGAAACTTACCTAAACTTGCTCCCGCAAGCTTTGGAAAAGGCGATCGCCGGAGAATACGAAATAGAAGAAAGATCGATGTTGGCTGTGCGCCTGTTTCGAGAAAACGACTGCCTTTGGGAAGCGCTTTGTCTCAATGAAATGGTGCTGCACCGCGAACCTCTGACTTGTATGTGTCATTTTGAAGTGGCGATCGGTCAGCACGCATCTGTGGACATTGCCGCAGATGGAGTAATTATCTCGACTCCGACTGGATCGACAGCTTACGCGCTTTCTGCCGGCGGGCCTGTAATTATTCCCGGAGTACCGGTACTGCAATTGCTGCCGATTTGTCCGCATTCAATGGCTTCGCGGGCTTTGGTGTTTTCTAACACCGAGCCGGTCAAAATTTTACCTGCGAGTCCTAACCGCCTGGTAATGGTGGTAGATGGGAACGGCGGATGTTATGTTTTACCGGAAGATTGGGTGCAAATCGAGCGATCGCCCTACCCAGCCCGCTTTGTTAGGATCAAATCCTTTGAGTTTTTCCACATTTTGCGGGAAAAATTGGGTTGGGGCTTGCCTCACATTGCTAAACCGAGTTCCGTTGAATTGCCTTAATAGTTGTTGTTGACAATCCCCGACTATCCAGATACGGGGATTGTTGGCTCAACCAGATGCACAAAGCCTTCTTGTTGAACGTGCCGAATTTAAGTTCTTGACTGCTATTGAGTAATGCGAATCGAATCTTGAATTTGCCGAACTTGCTTTTCAGTATCACTGCCGGAGTAAAGAGTCATTAAGCTGTTCTGTATTTAAATTGCATATCAAAAAAAATCAAACAATGAGTGGAACGTTGCTCTGAGCATCGTTCCGAATTCCCAATTTAAATGCGCGACAGCTTAGCATAATTGTTTCTTTTTTCCCTGTAGCAACATAAGTGACAATGCCTGCGGGAAACTCGTCGTCATACAATTCATACAATCGCACTGCTTTTTTGCCGTTAATGGTTAGATGTTCGGTCTTAATCGTAGCGTGGGTAAATAGCCAACTTCCATCAATACTTCGGACAGTTTTTTAAAGCCCCTGTAAGCTTTACAGGGCAAGCCATTTTTAACACATTTTTTGAAAGTTAGGGCTAGACTTAACTGTCAAAAAATAGTCCACAACTAAGCCCGCCTGGGTTTGGGGTACTCGATTAGCCCCTAAAACTGTCCGAAGTATTGGTAGATAAAAACCCGGTTTCTTTGGCTAGATGTATAACTCCTGTTAGTTAAACTGGAGTATAATTTTTAACTGCATCGCTCTTGACGAATTCTTGATAAGTCGATTCATCACCAAAAGAGTCGATCGCAATCTGAGCTTTTGGCATTACCATCAACGGAGATTGAACCGGAACATACTTGCAATATCCAACAACAATCGCCTCAAACTCGTGAGTCGGTACAGCAGTTGGGTACTCCTCGACCCTCACAACTTCCCAGTCTCCTGTACGATAGTGAGTGCTAGAACCGGAACCATCAGCGCAGTGAAACTCCAGCAATCTGTATCCGGGCGCGGGGATAGGCTGATTGGATGAATCAAAATACTCTGCAAGAATATCAGTGTATGCGCCAGTGTGGGCTAACAACCGATTATCTTCCCCCTCATCTTCAGTCAATTCGGCACGAAAAATTATGTACTTTCTACCCATTGGTTAATCCTCCTCGGTTTCTTCCATGTAATCGGGGAATTCAGTTTTGCCATTAAAAATGCAATCCCACTTGAGAACGGGATTATTTTGGTTGCGCTCAATCCGTAATAACTTCCAACTATATTTCTTTTCCATTGCTGTGCATCGCCAGCGTTCAGTAACAGAATGGCTAGAAGTGACTTGTTCGGGCTGCTGGTTTTCGCTCACGATGCTTCTAACTCTCCATCGCTGACTCTAACTAGCAAATCACCGACTTCGCAATTTAGAACTTCACACAGCCGATCTAAAGTGTCCAAGGGAATAGATTTTGCCTTGTTTCTCTCAATTTTTTGAATGTTAGCCAGGGACATCTCTAGTATTCTAGCTAACTCGTTTTGGGAGATCGATCTTGATGTCCTGACATCTTTAAGCCTGATTTTCACAACCATTAATTAATAACTACTCAATTAATACTTTAGCGTACTTACAGTAGTCTAACTATTAGTATCTCTTATGTAAAGAATACCAATGAATATGTAACTATCATAAACCTAATCAGTAATAGTGTTACTACTGGTTAGCATACTAGGTGTAGTGCCAAGGAGGAGACGCGACTGCACCGCCTGCTGCTAAACCTTACGGAAAATCCTTGCTATCAAAGACTTTGAAGATTTTGAGACCAATCCAGAACCCACGCATAGCGCACATACAGCCACAGTGCAGCAACGAAACTCCCCCAGCAGCCCTGCCTTGCTAAGGTAGGGGAGCAAGATGATCGGAGATTAACAATTACCTCAGAAGTCAACCTCACCACCACTTTTAAAGCAATACGGTTGACTTAACACTATTTATGCCCCGGAGATCCCCCTAAATCCCCCTTAAAAAGGGGGACTTTGAGAGCTTTCTTGTCCCACCCCCTACTCCCCTTTGTAGGGGCGGTGCCCCCGTGCCCGCCCTGGTTAGGGGGGATCAGTTTTAAGTGAACCGTATTGACTTTTAAAGCAAAACTGAGATGCTCCCAGACAAGGCCCGACTGTGCAAATTACTCAAAATTCTATCAAATCAAGAATTACCATAAATTCGAGGTTGCAAATCTAGCTCAACTGTGAGATAATTTATGAAAATTATTAATCGTTAATAAATTCAAAGCTAATCGCTCTGTGAGATTTTAGAAATATGGGCATTACTATGAAGTCCAAAGTTCTGACTGGACTGCTGACAGGCTTAGTTGTCTCGATCGGCACAAGTGCGATATTTTCTCAACCCAGCCATGCGGGAAACAATAGCTTTTTCTGCGCTGTTCTCAACAGACAGCCTGTTACCTTGGCTCGCACCCCGCGCGGCAATGTGCCGGTGGTTCGCTGGGTTTCTAACAACTATTTTCCGCCGCCCTGGACAGCAGAAAAACGCTGTCAAGAAGTAGCTAAAAGATTTCAGCGAAACTACGATAACGGTACTCTCAAATATATCAATACTGGGAGGCTGAACGGAGAATCAGTGGTTTGTGCTGCTATTAATAAAGATGATGCTTGTACGAATAGGACTTTGTTATTCACTCTCAAGCGAGGAAGTGATGCTGATGCTACATTGCAAAGATTAATGGATCGTCGTGGGTTGGCATCTGGATATATTTTATCTGAAACAGGGTCTGGTTCTGTTGATGTGGATAGATATTTAGATGATGTACCTGTTGAGGATAATGTTTCTCCTATTTCTCCTTGATTCATGGGTGGTGAGAAACCGGGTTTTTCCCCAAAATTTTCGTTGTAGCCGGGAGAAACCGCAAAAAACCCGGTTTCTTTGGCCCTAGCGAGTGGTGAGAAACCGGGTTTTTCCCCAAAATTTTCGTTGTAGCCGGGAGAAACCGCAAAAAACCCGGTTTCTTTGGCCCTAGCGAGTGGTGAGAAACCGGGTTTTTCCCCAAAAATTTCGTTAGAGCCGGGAGAAACCGCAAAAAACCCGGTTTCTTTGGCCCTAGCGAGTGGTGAGAAACCGGGTTTTTTCCCAAAAATTTCGTTGTAGCCGGGAGAAACCGCAAAAAACCCGGTTTCTTTGGCCCTAGCGAGTGGTGAGAAACCGGGTTTTTTCCCAAAAATTTCGTTGTAGCCGGGAGAAACCGCAAAAAACCCGGTTTCTTTGGCCCTAGCGAGTGGTGAGAAACCGGGTTTTTTCCCAAAAATTTCGTTGTAGCCGGGAGAAACCGCAAAAAACCCGGTTTCTTTGGCCCTAGCGAGTGGTGAGAAACCGGGTTTTTTCCCAAAAATTTCGTTGTAGCCGGGAGAAACCGCAAAAAACCCGGTTTCTTTGGCCCTAGCGAGTGGTGAGAAACCGGGTTTTTCCCAAAATTTTCGTTGTAGCCAGAAGGTTATCTAAAAACCCGGTTTCTTGGGCTTTCATGCCTAACTCGTGATTTATTTACAGTAAAAAAACACTCTATTTCACATTAAATTTATGAACTTCCATCACGGACTATCAGCAGCATTAATTGGTGTAACTGCAACTATTGTCATCGCCCAACCGTCCGCAGTTTACGCCATGTCAGCGGATCAAGTCGGTCAAATTGCCAAATCAATCACTGTACTAATTGACAGTAAAGAACCTGGTTCGGGAGTAATTGTCAAGAAAGAAGGCAACACTTACACGGTTCTCAGTGCGCGTCACGTTTTCAAAGATCCTCAAGCTAAATATGAGATTGTCACGCCCGATGGTAGTCGCTATGCTCTCAATTACAGCAGTGTAAAAAAATTGCCAAGTGTTGACTTAGCAGTTGTAGAGTTTACTAGCACTAAAAGTTATACGGTTGCTAAGATTGGTAATTCTGATTTGGCGACGGAAGGGAAAGCGGCTTATGTGGCAGGGTTTCCGAAGACTTCAGCGGCGATTAATACGTCAATTTACAATTTCACCGATGGGCGGATTACTGCTAATGCTTCTAAGCCAATAAATGATGATGGTTATAGTTTAGTTTATAGTAACAATACGCTGCCGGGAATGAGCGGCGGGCCGGTGCTGAATGAGAATGGCGAGGTGGTGGGAATTCACGGGAGGGCGGATACGAGGCAGGTAGAATCTAGCAGTATTAATCAGAATATTCAAATTGCTAAAACTGGTTTTAATCTGGGGATTCCGATTAATACGAGTTTGAGATTGTTGGCTTCGACGAGGGTGGATTTGGGGGTGAAGGTTCCGAGTGCTCCTGTGGCGACAGGGCCGAAAGCTGATGATTTCTTTATTCAGGGTGAGGATAAGTATCAGAAAGGAGATTATCAAGGTGCTATCGCTGCTTTCGATCGAGCGATTCAGCTTAATCCTAATTATGCTCCTGCTTACAGCAACCGGGGTCTTGCCCGACATAAATTAGGAGACAAACAGGGTGCGATACAAGATTACAACCAAGCCCTGAACATTAACCCCAACTTAGCCGTTGCCTACAGCAACCGGGGTGCTGCCCGCTCAGACTTAGGAGATAAACAGGGAGCGATACAAGATTACAACCAAGCCCTAAAAATTGACCCCAACTTAGCCGAAGCCTACTATAACCGCGGTAATGCCCGCTCAAAATTAGGAGACAATCAGGGTGCGATCACAGATTATAACCAAGCCCTGAAAATCAACCCCAATAATGCCAATTCCTACAACAATCGGGGTAATGCCCGCTCATACTTAGGAGACAATCAGGGTGCGATCACAGATTATAACCAAGCCCTGAAAATTGACCCCAATAATGCCAATCCCTACAACAACCGGGGTTTGACCCGCTCAGAATTAGGAGACAATCAGGGTGCGATACAAGATTACAACCAAGCTCTGAAAATTGACCCCAACTTAGCCGAAGTCTACTACAACCGGGGTAATGCCCGCTCATACTTAGGAGACAAGCAGGGTGCGATAC
Organism: Microcoleus sp. bin38.metabat.b11b12b14.051; assembly: GCF_013299165.1. Taxonomy (NCBI): domain Bacteria; kingdom Bacillati; phylum Cyanobacteriota; class Cyanophyceae; order Oscillatoriales; family Microcoleaceae; genus Microcoleus; species Microcoleus sp. bin38.metabat.b11b12b14.051. Next base: position 26,307 of record NZ_JAAFKD010000013.1, on the reverse strand, counting down.
AAGATTACAACCAAGCCCTGAAAATTAACCCCAACTTAGCCCAAGCCTACAGCAACCGGGGTGTTGCTCGCTCAAGATTAGGAGACAATCAGGTAGCGATACAAGATTTCCAAAAAGCAGCAGACTTGTATCAGCAAGAAGGAAAGAAAGAGGAGTACCAACGGGCGCTAAACAATATTAGACAACTTCAAGGGAGGTCATCAACTCCTCAACAATCTACTCAACAGTCTACCACCCTACTCGCCACAAATGGCTCATTAATACCTGGTAAATCCTCTGCCCTTCCCTCTGATGGGAGTCTGTACGAGCTACATACCTTTAAAGGCCGCGCCGGCCAATCAGTAACTATTACCGTAGAAAGTAGTGATTTTGATACCTATGTGGTCATCTTGGACTCTCAAGGAAAAAAGCTGGCCGAAAATGACGACATCAGCAAATCAAACTCTAATTCTGCCGTTACCCTCACCTTACCCGCCACTGGCACCTATCGCGTAGCTGTCAATGCTGTTAACAAAGGCGATCGCGGTAGGTACAATTTGACTGTGCGCTAGTCATTCTTACAGCAGATTTCAAGTTGAGCGAGGGCAGCCACGCATTATCCATCGCCCCTACCATAGCAGTCGGCTTAACCCGTCAGTCCGCCAGGGGTTTAAACCCCTGGCTAATAGTGAAAGTCCTCTAAAGAGGACTGAGGAGTTCTTCAGTCCTCTTTAGAGGACTTTCGCTTTGAGGCGGCGGTTTTAACCTCCGCCGGACTGTTGGTATACAGTTAATTGAGTACCGCAGTAGTCTTTGCGATTGCTCTCCCGAAGCGCAATGACACGCTCAACTAACTGAACCATATTGCAGGGCTATTTCATTCTCGAAAAAACGAGGGTTTTGTAGGGGTAGTGCCCCCGTGCCTACCCTCTTAATCCAGGATTTTGCCGGTGTTTCAGAGCTCGGGCGGGCACGGGGGCACCGCCCCTACAAGAGAATGAAATAGCCCTGACCATATTGCCACATCAATCTAATTAAATCATTTAACTTCCAGCGACTTAATCACCTTGTCAACAATCGGCAAAAACTTCTCATACTTCCCCGCTTCCGCCACATAAGTAACCGAATAAGCCTTGTTATTTTTCATCGTCCAAACCTCCATTTTTTTAAACTCCAAATTCCCGTCCTTAGCCGTATAAACAACTTTATACCCGTTCTTTCCTGCCAGAGTAGATGCACCTTCTTCAGTAATCTTAGTATTTTTATCTAACTTCGGAATTTCTTGCTTAGATAATTTCGTAAACTCATCCAGAGTCAAATCTTTTGTAGGTTCAGCCGAGACAATCACAAGTTCTTGAAACCCATCTGTATCACTTTCTTTAGGTGAAATAAACTGAACAATCTCTTTGCTAACTGCGTTAGACTCTTCTTGTTTGTTCCAAGTATCGGGATATTTCATCTTAATCCCATTGTCTGTGTTTTCATAACTCGCAAAATTATCCCCAGCATCCAATCCCATCATTTTTCTAATTTCTGGTGTAAAAAAGGCAGCTACACTAAATACGACAGCCAAACCAATCCCAGTCAAACTAATTTTATGATCTCGCGTCCAGGTATTCATTAATGCGAATAAATTAGGAGATGATACTACAGTAGAAGCTACCGGAGTGGCAACTTGTCGAGTTTTCAAATTGTTGAAAGCTTGCAAGACTTCTGCTGCTGACTGGTAGCGATCGCGAAAATGATAGCGCACCATTTTGTTTAAAATCTTAGCCAAAGTATCGCTAACTTGTGCATAATTGCGCCAAACAACCTCACCATTAGCATCTTTTGGGAACTGGTGAGGAGATATGCCAGTAAGACATTCAATGCCAATCATGCCAACAGCATAAATATCACTACAAAAATTAGGATGTCCGTCCTTTTGTTCCGCAGGCATATAGCCGTCTGTACCAATCGTAACAGTTGGCGGCGTATATCCCCCGGAGTTAACTATTTGAGAAGTAACTTGTTTGACAGCCCCAAAATCTATTAAAAATATTTTTTTGTCAGAATTGCGCCTCATTAAATTAGGAGGTTTAATATCCCGGTGGATGACTTTGTGCTGCTGAACAAATACTAATATTTCGATAATATTCTGCAAAATAGCAATAACTTCAGACTCGCTAAAGCGTTTACCAGGAATAAGTTCTTTACTTAAATCTCTGCCCTCAATTAACTCCTGAACCAAATAAAATTCCTGATTTTCCTCAAAGCTATCCAAGAGTTCAGGAATCAGAGGATGAGTCCCTAAGAGGTGGAGGGTTTCTGTTTCGGTTTTAAATAAACGTCTAGCTATCTGTAGAGTCTGCGGATCGTTATAATATGGCTTGAGTTGCTTGACGACACACCGAGGATTACCCGATCGCTTTTTATCTTCAGCCAGGTATGTCTGACCAAAGCCACCGCCTCCCAAGTGTTTTATGATGTGGTAACGTCCTGCGAGTGTTTGTCCCAGCATGAGATTTATGTTAGTAGCAGTAGTTTGCGGACTGAGCTTTTTAGTATCATAGTGCATATCACGGGCGATCTATACTCATTATTGATCTCACTTTTGGCGATCGGACTTACGCACGGGTAGTCAGAAACCGGGTTTTCCCCCAAAATTTTTCGTTTCAGCCCGCAGATTCAGCAAAAAACCAGGTTTCTTTGGCTCGATGGCTAACTCTTGTTAGTTCAACTGCAATTCTTGATAAACCGATTCATAACCAAAAGAGTCGATCGCAATCTGAGCTTTTGCCATTACCATCAACGGAGATTGTACAGTGGAGAAATTAGATTATCCCGAATTGGTGCAGCAAATCCTGACAACTCGCACCGAAAATCGATCGCCCAACGATACAGAAATTCACTTGATATTTGAGAGATTCGGGCTGATCTTTCCTATCTTGCTACTGACCTAAAAATTGCTCCTTCCACTCAAAATATTGCGCTTTCAGCACTTTTATTCCTTTATCGTCAAGTGCTAAGGGTCGATTTTCCTAATATTAAAAATATCGAAAGAGCTAGACAAACTCGGCATTTGCCTGTTGTTTTAACCCGTGAAGAAGTGAAAAATCTGTTAAGTAATGATGATTTATACTCATGTATTAAATCGAGGTGGACGGGGTGTGACAAGTCCACTTGATGGGTGAAATAGAGCTGATAGAACACCCTCGCCGATCGCCAAAATCGAAACATTCATCACAAAATATTCACGCTCGAATCAATGTGATCGATCGCCCCATAGGAGTAGTATGAATTTCAGTATTCAACCGCTCTTCTAATTCCGGTGCATTATCTCTGCGATCGAATATCACCAACCAACCGGAATCTTGTCCCAATCGTGCCAAATACCCATCCAACTGTTCCAACCCTTTACTCAACGGATCGACTTTCCGAGTCCGCCAAACCTTCAGTTCAATGCCTAATGTGACTTCACCATAACGCAAACACAAATCCATGCGATCGCGTCCGATCGCATATTCTCTCTCCAGCGTTCCCCCACCATTAATCACCCGATGCAGAAACGCCATCAACACCAAATGTGGGGCAATTTCGGGATAAGACGCACTTTTAAGCAACGGTTCGCCATGTTGCAGCCAAAATGCGAGAAACGCTTGCAGGAGTGCATCAGGGATCAGTTCGCCGCGATCGTTCAACCAACTCGGACTGATCGTCTATAATTAGTAAAGACGAAATATCCCCATTTGCCGAATACCACCAGACATGGCACTGATTGAATATCTAGAACATGATGATTGGCGCTCCGTTCTCCGTAGGAGTTTTGAAGGAGCGATCGCCTTATTACTAACAGATCGATTTCGCCCCACATCAAGTGCGATCGATGATATGAGAAGTTGGTTGACTAATGGTGGTATCAGTCGCGTCCAACTTCAACTTAATCGGCAAATGAAGGAACGCCGCTTAACTGTCGATCGTCAAAGCGAGATTCGTGAGTTTTTATTAGTAATAGTGCAAGAAAACCAACGCCCAATCATGCAACTAATGGCTGATGGTATTATTCCTACGAATCAAGCTGATTTTCTCATGACTTACGGCATATCAGAATCAGAATTTGATGCAATATTGCAATATATTTCATCTGGCGCTAATCCGTTTGAAAGTTGGATGTTGGCAAATGGCTATTCCAGTCAACAGGTCCACCAAATTTATCAAATCATCGATCGCTGGCTTGTCAAAACCGAATTGAATTTTCCCGCACGTCCTGACAACTTCAATTTAAACTGATATGACTTTGATCAGCAAAATTTCTATCTATCTCTCCGGTGGAAAGACAACTTTTGCGGAAATTCAAATGACTTTCGTTTTACTGTACAGTTGTTTGAATGCGGTTCTATTGTTAGTGAGGGTTTGTACCGACTCATCGGGCGGAAATGAAAATCTGAGGCGGAATTATTAATTTTCGAGCGAGCTTCCGAACCATCTCCAAAGTCAGGCAGCGTTTACGAGATAACGGCCTGCGCTTCACCGGACGGCAATGGAGTTTACTACACAACTAGCAGCGTATGCCGCCGTTCCGTGTGCAAGTGCTTGTTAGACTGTTTGGATGTAGTTTGCACGGCAATAATTATTTACGCTATTACCTATGTCAAAAATAAAATCTATTAGTTTCTCTCTGTAATCTATTACGATGCTACGACATGACATTTCTGGAAAATGACTTCCTTTATAGTCGAATTTATCTAATTTGAAACCTACATCTATTAGGCTTCCACTGTCAACTTTAAGATGGAAAGTTGTATCCAATAACCTGCGATGCTTAATCGTATTAACAAAACTTGAAATATATAAAAATTCCGACGAGCTAGATAGGTTATTAATACTCTCAATTATCTGGCTAATATATCTGTCCTTCACTGAATCTAGTGTTAACCCATCTAATTTAGTGTTAACTTTATTAATATCAACTTTTTCACTACTGATATGTTCAGCACAGGGTAGTAAAGGCTTCAGAACTATTTCATTAATGATTTGTGCTAAAACATCTGCCAGTGAATGAAGATTTGAAGCTATAGATTCAATATAAATTTCAACTTTAAGCTGAGTCTTGATAAATTGATCAGATATAAGTTTTAATGTCAGATCTTCAGTAACATTAAAACTATCTACTATAAATAATATCCGAGCTATCTTGCTTCTAACTGATGCCACATAAACGGCAACATTATCTGTTAAATTTTCTGGACAGAAATCTAGTATTTCTTGAGTATTCCAAGTTTTATCACTCATTGAATTTCTTAAATAAAATTTATGAAGTTTAACTTATACATTGTATCGAAGTTGGGGTACAATACTGCATAGAGTCCAATAGTACCGCAAATCAAGGATGTATGTCAACCCGTTCTTACTCCCTATCAGAATCTCCTTTCCTCGATAGAATTCGCCGCACGATTCGACTCAATCACTGAAGCCGCCGCAATGAAAAAACCTATCTATATTAGGAGATTTTAGATTAGAGAGCATTTAGAGTCGATCGCACACTCTCGGCGATCGGTGCATTATGATAAAGCAAGCAGCGATAAACTCTCATCTTCATAATGTCGCAGTCATAAACCGACGCTCACGGTCAGCAGCATAAGCTATACAGGCTTTTAAATCTTCTCGCGTCAAATCGGGAAAATCGTCAAGAATTTCTGCTTCGGTCATCTCGGAAGCCAGGTACTCAAGCACTTCATAAACCGTAATTCGCAAGCCGCGTACACAAGGCTTACCACCGCGTTTATTTGCTTCGATCGTGATGTGGTTTCGGTAGTTCATAAAAAACACTCGGTAATACCATTTTTCTGTGAAGCTGCATAGAATGTATCCTTTACAGGAAAGGATTTCAGGCTTCCCATTCTGTGCAGCGACCTACAGAATTGCTAGAAGCGGGAAACGATCGCGTCTTCAGACTTGAAAGGGAAACGATCGACCAACTGCCAAAGTTTTACTCTTCCACCCGATAGCCCAATTCTGCTAAACGAGTGCGAGACTGCCGCCACTTCGGCTGCACCTTGACAAAGAGCTCCAAATATACCTTACCTTCAATTAACTTTTGAATCTGTTCGCGGGCTGCACTGCCGATCGACTTGAGCATACTGCCGCTTTTACCGATTAAAATACCTTTTTGCGAATCCCGTTCGACGTGAATCGTCGCCAGAATGCGCGTGATTTTGGCTTCTTCTTGAACAATGTCGATCGCGATTGCGACGGAATGCGGCACTTCTTCCCGCGTCAGCAGCAAAATCTGTTCCCGAATCAACTCGCCCATAATAAAGCGTTCCGGCTGATCTGTGACCAAATCTGGCGGATAATAATAGGGCCCAACCTCCAGATGTTCGATTAACAATTGTTGCAGCGGTTCCACACCCTCGCCCGTTAGAGCCGAAAATTTGACGACTGGCCACTCAGGATTGACAATTTGTTCGTAAGTGCGATCGATCAACACGGAATCCTCCGGTTGTTCGTCTAGCTTATTCATCCCCAGAATCACCGGAACTTTGCAATTGCTGAGAATTTCGATAATATATCGATCGCCCCCGCCGGATTCCACCGAACCATCCACCACAAACAGCACCACATCCACAGACTGAATCGCAGCGCGCGCATTCTGCACCAAAACCTTACCCAGTTCGTGATGCGGCTTGTGAATTCCCGGAGTATCAACAAAAATAATTTGTGCTGCATCCGTCGTCAGGATGCCCCGCAGCCTGTTGCGCGTTGTCTGAGACACCGGCGAAGTAATCGCAATTTTCTGCCCCACCAACTGATTCATCAACGTGGATTTGCCGACATTGGTGCGCCCGATAATACCCACGAAGCCGGATTTGTACCCCGCAGGAGCCGCGGGAACACTCATGATTGCTGATAAGTCTATAACCTTGCTATCTTCCACTAAATTCACCTATTTTCAAGCCCCTTCTCTGCCTATTGTCGCCTGAAAATACTCAAACGCCCATCGATGCACTGTACCATCTTTCTCGCCCTGGTATAGCGCGTAACACTTAAAGCGCGATCGACCTGCTGGGACAGTGTTAAAACAGCACAGGCGATCGACAAAACTTGATATCTGACACAAAATTTGATAAAGTTCCAATGACATCGATCGAAAATGAATCCTTCTGGTAAAACCGAGTCCCCAACGCTGTAACAAATTCAGATGTGTAAATGTCTTACTCAACTGAAATAATTCTACAGTTTGTCAGACCAACCAGTTTTTACATTTTTGAAGATATCTGGTAATAAATTAGGTAGTAAAAATTCAGATAAAATTTCATTAGCATCAATTTTTTTATAATTCAAGCTAATGTTTTTTACCCCTACCTAATTAATGCTAACCGTCATAAAGTTGAGGAGATGAATCGGATGAAATCGAAATTATTTTGGAGTTGCTGCACCGTATTGGTAGCCAGCTTGCCTATTCCCAGCTTCGCTCAAACAGCCCCCCAAGCAGGTATTGACTACAAGGGCGGATCTATGAAGTACCAAATGGTACCGGGCAAAATTCCTGAAAGAACATTGCCCAAAGCCTTTGACTTTCCTATTATTACCAATGTTGCTACTGACACTAGCATCACTACCGATCACCTAATTACCGATGAGTTTCGCGCGCCAGCGACTCGTACAGAATACACCCGCGCTCTCACCACTTGGTCAGAATCCATCAAAGAATGTCTGGGTAAACAGCCCCGCTTGATCCGGGCGAGCACCAAGAACCCGATCCAGATTAATGGCAAAGTAGGCACGATTGTCAGAAACGCAAATAACCGTGCAGTTTGCAAATAAGCGAGTAAGTTCCGCTGTCTGAAAACAAAAACTAGAGAGTGTTTTTACACAAAAAGAGCAATAGGTTTTCTATTGCTCTTTTTGTTGACAAAATGTCAATTAATTGGTTCGTAGTGAGGACTTTAGTCCTTCTTAATTTCTGAGAACTAAAAACGAGATTTTTTTCCAGAAACTGGGTTTTGTCCAAAAATATGCTGTGCAGCCCTCAGCATATGGATTGCAAAACTCTAATTCTCTATTAAGTAGCACAAAATTCATTTGTACTCAACAAAATTTCCCCATAATCAGGAATCCAAGCCAGCCACTTTTCCTCCGAGTGCTGACACAACAGCCATGCTTCGTCAAAACTGAATGCTGTTGGCGGATTGAACAATTTTACCCACATCGAAGGAGCCAATTTGGGTGCAGGTACGACGCAGCCAAATTTTGTCCAGTCAAAGGCAGTCGCGGCGCTGGCTAGGGTTTGTTGCGGTTGCCAAGTACGAATATCCGTTTGCAGTTGCATAACTACTCCTGTCTGTCGAGCTAAGAGTCTGCATTCCTTGCTGGGTTTCGATAACCCTGGGGAAGGCGCAGATAAATTTGATTATGTAGCTTATGCTACTGAATTATTGGGGCAGATGTGTATTGTTGTAGCAAAAATTTACAATCGCGAGGGAAAAATCGGGTCAAGGTTGAAAAGACCGATCGACTATTGGGGCGATCGACAATTATCAATTACGATCGATAAAAACATCTGATTTATCTCAACCGCACCCGACGGCTAGGAAGTTTTTAATTCCTCAGTCTTGGACGCACTCCGACTCTTAGAAACCGGGTTTTTTACCCAATCTGTGGGCTGCAACGAAGTAGACGCAAAAAAACCCGGTTTCTGGGCCTCGTGCAATATCCATCCGTTACATCCATTACATCCGTTTCCGAACCTCCTGCCAACATGAACTCAACTGAAAAATCCCACTGGAAAACCCTAGACAGATTTGTAGAAATCAACTCTAATTGGGTAAAACTAATTGGCGAACATCTCGAAACAACCGAAGGACAAATAGTAGAATATTGGCGAGTAGAAAGAGCAGATTCAGTGGTAGTCTTAACAATTCAAGCTGACAAATTGCTGTTTCCGCCACCCATGTATCGCCCCGGCGTAGCAGCAGCAACCCTCGACTTTCCCGGCGGTCGTTTACCAGAAGACACAACGCCAGCAGCCGCAGTTCCAGCTATAATCAAAAAAGAACTAGGTGTCAACGAAAGTGCGATCGCCCGCATCCAACCAATCAACACCACAGGCTGGGCAATCAACAGCTCATTCTCCAATCAAAAACTCTACGGTTTTGTAGCAGAATTGCAGCCGACAGCCACAGTAAACCCCGAATTCATCGGTGCTGCATATCCTGTCACCCCAGAAGGAATTCGCGACTTGCTCAAAAAATTAACTTGCCTCCAATGTCGGGCATTATTGCTAGAATGGCAAAACCAAGACAATTTTAAATGTTAGATTTTAGATTTGCGATGCTCGAAAATTGACCGTCATCACAGGGGATTTAAGCCCCCACCTTTAGGTGGATTGTTTTTAGGCAGGGGCTTAAATCCCCTGCCTAAAAACTTCGCTGTCAACTGTCAACCCCTCGACTTCGCGGGCGGGCTCTTCTGTCAACTGTCAACCCCTCGACTCCGCTCGGGGCAAGCTGTTAACTGTCAACTGTCAACTGTTAAAATTTATTACAACCAACATCATCGAAACTAATCATGCCTGTCAATAATCGTGAAGTTGCTGTCGAATGCCTCGACGTTACATATCGCCTCAACCGCAGACATTTAGTAGAAAAACTCAATTTTAAAGTGTACCAAGGAGAAATTTTAGTATTGCTGGGACGCAGCGGAAGTGGCAAATCTACCACCATGAAATTGATTAACAACTTACTGACGCCAACCACTGGCGAAGTGATTGTCATGGGAAAACCGACAACTCAGTGGGATTCAATTCAACTGCGGCGAAAAATTGGCTATGTGATTCAAGAAATCGGCTTGTTTCCCCACTTTACCGTTGAGCAAAACGTCGGTTTAGTGCCAAAATTGGAAGGCTGGGAGGGCGATCGCATTAAATCTCGCGTCCGCCAACTGTTAGAATTAGTCAACCTCGATCCCCAGCACTTCGCCAAACGCTATCCCCATCAGTTATCCGGCGGACAACGACAGCGGGTAGGCGTCGCCAGAGCACTTGCAGCCGACCCTCCGCTGCTGTTAATGGACGAACCGTTTGGTGCTTTAGATCCTATTACTCGCCTGGAATTGCAGCGGGAATTCTATCAATTGCAACAGCAACTATCTAAAACAGTGATTTTTGTGACTCACGGCATTCAAGAAGCTTTTTATTTAGCCTCTAGAATTGGTTTGATGCAAGACGGAAGGTTAGTTGAATTGGCGGCACCGGATGAATTTCTGCAATCTCAGCATCCAGAAGCTCGCGCATTTTTGGAATCTTTTTAATTAGCTAAATTTGAATGCTGTTAGCAATCATGAATTACCCAATGATGAATTTTATTAACCGCTATGGCGCTGAGATGATTCAGAGGTCGCTCGAACACTTATATTTAGTAATAGTCGCGATTGTGATATCTACTATTGTGGGGATTCCTCTAGGGATTTTAGTTACCAGAAAACCGAAATTGAAAAAGCCGATTTTGGGCATTGCGAATATTATGCAAACAATTCCTAGTTTGGCTTTGTTTGGTTTGTTAATTCCAGTGCCAATTTTGGGCGGAATCGGCGATCGCACGGCAATCATCGCCCTCACTCTCTATTCCCTACTGCCGATTATCCGCAACACTTACACGGGCATTATCGGCGTCGATCCGGCGATTGTGACGGCCGGCACAGGCATGGGAATGACCGATATGCAACTGTTATGGCAAGTGGAACTTCCCCTAGCCTTGGGCGTGATTCTGGCGGGCGTGCGAGTTGCTGCGGTAATTGCGATCGGGCTAGCAACCATTGCCGCAGCAATTGGTGCCGGCGGTTTGGGCGTGTTGATTTTTCGCGGCGTTGCTACAGTCAACAATCAGTTACTTTTAGCAGGGGCAATTCCGGCGGCTGCGATCGCCTTAGCTGCGGATTTTGGGCTGGGTTTCGTGGAAGGGCGCCTCTCGAAAAGTACATTAAAAACTGTTAAAGAGGAATGAAATCGTTCACCATTTTAAATCAAAGTATGTTGTTGCGCTTAAGCGCTATTATCTTATATGTTAAGATAGCGCTGAAGCGCAACTACGTACCTAAGATAGCGCTGAAGCGCAACTACGTACCTAAGATAGCGCTGAAGCGCAACTACGTACCTAAGATAGCGCTGAAGCGCAACTACGTACCTAAGATAGCGCTGAAGCGCAACTACGTACCTAAGATAGCGCTGAAGCGCAACTACGTACCTAAGATAGCGCTGAAGCGCAACTACGTACCTAAGATAGCGCTGAAGCGCAACTACGTACCTAAGATAGCGCTGAAGCGCAAGATCTCAACATTGCAAACTTGGGGAAAGATTGTTAAGCCGATCGCACTTTCTCTACAACATTCATTTCTAGCTCAGAGTTCAAAAGCGGCAAACTCACCGTAAAAGTAGAACCCTGATTCTCGCCCCCACTCTCGGCGACAATCGTTCCCTCGTGTGCTTCCACTAAGTGGCGGACGATCGCCAATCCCAATCCCAGCCCGCCATATTTGCGCGTCAGAGACACATCTTCCTGGTAGAAAGAATCAAAAATAGACAGCAAAAAGTCAGGGTGGATGCCTTTACCAGTATCGCTGACGACAATCATCGCCCGATCCTCTGCCAGAGATCCGCTAACGTCCGATCGCTCCAGACGCACCTCCACTCTGCCACCATTCGGAGTAAACTTAATCGCATTCGACAGCAAGTTCCAGATAATTTGCTGGAGTCGCACCGCATCGCCCAACACCAGCCCCAACTCCGACAGCAGCGGATAAATCTCGATCGACTTCGCAGCGGCTGCCGCTTTCACCGTATCGATCGCAGATTCCACAGCCAAAGTCAAATTCAGCGGGGCTGAGTTCAAACGCATTTTGCCGTGCATAATCCCCGCAATATCGAGCAAATCGTCAATCAATTGAGTCTGCAATTTGGCATTGCGTTCGATCGTTTCTAAAGCTTTAGCAGTTTGAGCCGCATTCAAGGCTTGAGTTTGCAGCAGTTGCGTCCATCCCAAGATTGGATTCAGGGGCGATCGCAATTCGTGAGAAAGCACAGCCAGAAACTCATCCTTACTGCGGTTAGCTTTTTCCGCTGCTGCGCGCAGAGCTTTTTCCTGCTGTAATATACTCTCGCGCTGCTCTTCCAAGCATTTTTGGTCTTCAATATCAGTCGCCGTACCGAACCATTTCAGTACCCGATCGAATTCATTCTTCACGGGAATAGCTTGGTGCAGAAACCAGCGATAAACGCCGTCGCAGCGCCGCAATCGACCTTCGGCTTGATAAGGGCTGCCCTGTTGTTGAGCAGACATCCAGCGATCGCCCATCATAGAGACATCCTCAGGATGGATAACCGCCGGCCAACCTTCGGCTTGAGCTTGTGCTAGCGTCAAGCCCGTGAAATCTAACCAGCGTTGGTTGACATCGAGCAACATCCCCTCAACGTTTGCTGTCCATACCAATTGCGGGATTGATTCGGCTAAATATCGATAGCGTTCTTCGCTGTGGCGGATCTGTTCCTCAGCTTGTTTGCGATCGGTAATGTCGATCAGAGTTCCCACGTAGCCCGTCACCGTTCCACTGCTGTCTAGGTAGGGCAGCGACTGCGTGTAGTACCAGGTAATGCTGCCGTCCGGGTGTACGTGCCTGCCCTCGTTCTGGTAAATTCCCCTAGGCTCAGGTTGTTCACACCACTGCACCCATTCCCTCGCCAGACGCTCGTGTTCCTCGGGATGCAAAGTTTGCAGCCATCCCATCCCCAAGGCATCTTCTACCGATCGCCCCGTCATTTCCCCCCAACGGCGGTTGACATAGAGACAGTTATTTTCAAGATCGAACCGGAAAATGGCAGTGGGAGAGGCTTCTGCCAGAGTTCCAAACTGGCGTTCGCTTTCTTGCAAAGCGATTTCTGCCTGTTTGCGATCGGTAATATCCTCAGTAATCCCTGTGAACCGATAAATATTTCCTGCCTCGTCTTTGACCGGAAAACAGCGGTCTCTCACCCAGCGTACAGCGCCCGAGGGTAAAACAATCCGGTACTCTTCATCGAACTTGCCCTGAACCGCTTTTTCCTGAAACGCTCGCGCGTTGGATTCGCGGTGTTCTGGATGCACCAAATCCAGCCAAACCTGAGGATCGTCATACAAACACTGGGGGTTCAATCCCCACAGCCGTTCGTAAGCGGGACTGACATAAATCAATCGCCGTGAGGGATAATCGGAAATCCAGAACACAGCATTGATGTTTTCTGCTAACTGGCGGAAGCGTTCTTCGCTGTCCCGCAAAATTGCTTCTGTGCGCTGGCGCTCTTGCAGTTCGTGTTGTGCTTGCTGATAGAGCTCGGCTTGCCGGATGGCGATGCTCACTTGCTGAGCCAACTGCTGTAGCAAATCAGTTTCTAAGGGTTGCCACAGGCGGGGGGCTTGGCAGTGATGGACTATCAGCAGTCCCCAACACTGGTTTTCGTGCAAGATCGGTACAACTAGATTTGCTCTGATTTGAAATTGAGTCAGCAATTCGACGTGACAAGGGTCGATCGAGCCATCGTAAATATCTGTTTTTGCCGTCACCAATCCTTGACGGTAGGGTTCGAGATAACTCTCGGCCAAACAGGGATCGTAGATTTGGGAAGCTAGGATTGATCGCCACGGAGGCCCCACCGACTCTGCTACCACAGTGCCGTCGCCATCCGGCTGCAAACGAAACACGATCGCCCGATCCGTGTCGAGAAACTGTCGCACCGACTCTACGGTTGTGTGCAAAACACTCTCTAAATCTAGCGATTGGTGAACTTGTTGGGCAATCAGGGCGATCGCCCGCTCTCGCTTAACTTGTTGCAGGCGTTCTGCTTCTGCCTGTTTCGACAAAGTGAGGTCTACCACTGTCCCCAGGAGCCGCAGCGGTTTGTCCGCCCAGTCATAGTAAAGTTGCCCTTTAGCGCCTACCCAATGCAGCGAGCCATCGGCCCAGACAGTGCGAAATTCAACTTCATAATTAATCCCTGTCTCAAGGGTACGGGTTATAGCCCGACCAATAATTTCCCGGTCTTCGGGATGCACAAGTTGGATAAAATCTTCATAACTTGCCAGAGAAGTACCTAGTGGCAGACCAAAAATCGGCCCTACCAGATTAGACCACACCACACAATTGTTAGGAATTTGCCATTCCCAAGTACCCATGCCAGCGGCTTTCAAAGCTAGGTGCAAGCGTTCTTCGTTTTGTTGCAACTTGGCGTGCAATTGAGCTTTTTCGATCGTCCCGTTCACCGCCAGCCGCAAACTATCCGGCGCAATTTGTTCTTTGATTAGATAGTCTTGGGCGCCGGCTTTGATTGCTTCGACGGCGATCGTCTCGTTACCGAACCCCGCCACCACAATTACAGGCAAATATTGTTGCGATACTATTTTGCTTCGCAGTTGGGCGATAAATTCCAAACCGTCCATATCTGGCAGCCGATAATCGAGCAACACCAGATCCGGCTGGTGCCCTTCCCACAGCCCCAGCCCTTCTTTGCCAGACTGCGCTGCGACGATTTTGTACTGGTATTCGCGATCGCGCAGTAGGTACCGCTGGTACATCTGGCAGTCTTCCGGGCTGCGATCGACAATCAAGACAGTGCGCTGGATCTGACTCATCGCCCACCTTCCTTGCTAGCGCCATCGATCTGCCTGTCGATTTCACAGCAGCCATCCTGTAAAGTCTGGATGCTTCCCTTCCATTGACGAACATTCATCGGAGCGATCGTACAGATATAATGTGTAACAGATAATTGGAAAACACCAGCCAAACCCAGAAAGTATATTTTTGGTATCGGCTTAAAAAGCCTCATCCTTGCTACCCATACAACAATACCAATACATTCTATCTACTTGCAACAAGTTATACGTGCATAAATTTTAAACCGCCAGCGTTGTGATTTTTGCCAAAGCATCGGCATTAGGAGGATTCGCCATCAGACTGCGGATTTCGTTTGAGCGTGCCGCGTATTCTCGATCGCTCAAAACAGCTTCACTGCCCTCCAGCGAAATCGGAGCCGCCAAATCAATCCAAGAACGGCAACCACCGTATTCAGAAATGTAAGGGATTTCTGCTATTTCTGCGAGGCGGTAAGCGCGCAGCAATAAAATATAAATTGGCTGATTTTGTTTCCATTTCAGGCGATCGGCTACAAATTTTTCATTCCAAACATGGTAAGGAAACAGCGCCTTAATTGCTGGCTCCCAAGCCACCAAAAAAGCATCAGTAATTTCAGCCCAACTGCCAATCCTAATATTTTCTGGATGCCAACCAGATTCTACAATTTTTACCTGACTCGCCAAATCCGGCTTCAACAAATCCGGCTGTTGGTGTTCAAAAGTTGGATATAGCAAAACCTGCTTGTCAGCCACATTAAACTGTCCTGCTTGCTCGCGAATGCCTCCCTTTCGCAACAGCACAATCGTTCTGCCTGTTTCCAAAGCATTAACGGCTACATTCCATTCTTTTAGCGCACGAGTGGTGGATTTCATAGGAATTGATTTGGGTTTTCACCAAACCGAGAGAATTGGTACTTTAAAGTAATTATAGCAACTTTTTTCTGTTAAAATTAGATAGCTTGATAGTAAATAGTAAAAATTCAAATTAGGGCTGTAGCTATGGAAAAGCGACAATTAGGGACATCAGAAATTCAAATTACCCCGATCATTATGGGGACTTGGCAAGCCGGGAAACGGATGTGGGTGGGAATTGACGATGCCGAAACTGTCAAAGCCATGCGCGCCGCTTTTGATGCCGGTATTACTACCTTTGATACCGCTGAGGTTTACGGCGAAGGACATTCCGAACAAATTATCGGTAAAGCGCTGTCGGATGTGCGATCGCAAGTAATTTATGCTAGCAAAGTCTTCGCCAACCACCTGAAACCCGATTTGGTAGTCGAGGCGTGCGATCGATCGCTAAAAAACCTCAACACCGATTATATCGACCTTTACCAAATCCACTGGCCCGCCGGCACTTGGAATTCCGAATCTGTACCAATTACCGAAACAATGGACGCGCTGAACAAATTAAAGGAACAGGGGAAGATTCGGGCGATCGGCGTTTCCAACTTTTCCCGCGCCCAGATAGCAGAAGCCGCCCAACACGGACGCATCGACAGCCTACAACCGCCCTATTCTTTGTTTTGGCGATCGGTAGAAAAAGACGCCATGCCCTACTGTGCCGACAATCATATCTCAATCATTGCCTATTCATCTCTAGCTCAAGGAATATTGACAGGTAAATTCGGGCCAGAGCACAAATTTGCAGAAGGCGATCACCGCGCCAAAAATAAGCTGTTCATCACAGAAAATTATGCCCGAGTGCAAACAGCATTAAATCAACTCAGGCCAATTGCCGATCGCCACCAGACAAGCTTAGGAAACTTAGCATTAGCATGGTTGATTGCACAGCCACAAACCAATGCAATTGTCGGCGCCCGCGACGCAAAACAAGCCACCGACAATGCGAAAGCTGCCGAGATAAAGTTGAGTCAGGAGGACTTAAAAGAGATTGACGCGATCGGGCGAACAGTTACAGATAGTTTAGATGACAACCCAGTCATGTGGAACTTCTAAAACAGTTAATTTCCCAAGGTTCGTAGTGAGGACTTCAGTCCTTCTTAAAAATTAGGTTCGTAGTGAGGACTTCAGTCCTTCTTAAAGGTTCGTAGTGAGGACTTCAGTCCTTCTTAAAGGTTCGTAGTGAGGACTTCAGTCCTTCTTTCCCCAACTCGCAGAATACCCGGCGGTTGAAACCGCGGCGACACAAACAAAACCCGCACTTCGACAAGCTCAGCGACCACCTCCGCGGGTTGAAGAACCGGCCATGAAAATCGCGTGATGTTTCTTAGTCTGCGGAGGTGGTCGCTGAGCTTGCCGAAGTGCAGACTTGGTTCGTGTAGACGCGGTTTCAACCGCCGTCTTATCTAAAATCTAAAATCCAAAATCCAAAATCCAAAATCCAAAATCGAATGAGTTACTGCTTAAACCCCAACTGTTCCCAGCCCCAAAACCCGGATGCAGCCAAAATTTGCCGAAATTGCCGAGCAAAATTGCTGTTGCGCGACAGATACCGGGCCATAAAGGCGATCGGACAAGGAGGTTTTGGCAGAACATTCCTCGCCGTTGACGAAGACAAACCATCAAAACCACGCTGCGTCATCAAACAATTTTTACCAGCAGAAACCCAACTCATCCCATCAGCCAGCAATCGCAACAGCAAAAAAGCCGCCGAACTTTTTGAACAAGAAGCAATGCGATTAGATGAATTAGGAAAACACCCTCAAATTCCCGAACTCTTAGCCTATTCAATCCAAGACAACCGACAATATGTAGTCCAAGAATTCATCGACGGACAAAACCTAGCACAAATTGTAACAACAGAAGGCACATTTACAGAAACTCAAATTCAAGACTTACTCAACAGCTTACTACCAGTCCTGCACTTCATCCATTCCCACAACGTAATTCACCGAGACATCAAGCCCGGAAACATCATCCGCCGCGCCGACAAACAATTAGTAATAGTAGACTTTGGCGCCGCTAAAATAGCCACAGGTACAGCCTTACTCAAAACAGGAACCAGCATCGGCAGCCCCGAATACATCGCCCCCGAACAAGCCCGAGGTAAAGCATTTTTTACTAGCGACTTATACAGTTTAGGCGTAACTTGCCTGTATTTGCTAACTCAAGTTTCCCCCTTCGACCTCTTCGATCCCGGCGAAGATGCCTGGATTTGGCGGCAGTATTTAGCGAACAACCCGGTGAGTGAACAACTGGGTAAGATTTTAGATAAAATGATCGAAAATGCTACCAACCGCCGCTATCAAACGGCTGTAGAAGTATTAACACAACTGAATCCAGAAGCAGCAATTAAACTCAGCATTCCCCAAATAAGCACCAAACCAGTCAAACCCGCCACCAAGCCCAACTCGCCACCACAGAAAACCCATAACTGGCAATGTATTCACACATTAACCGGACACAAAAACTTAATTTCGTCTGTAGCTTTCAGCCCCAACGGAGAAGTGATCGCCAGTAGTAGCGATGACAAAACAATCAAACTTTGGCAAGTAGAAGACGGGCAAGAAATAGTAACTATCGCAGGACACACTAACTCAGTTCACACAGTAGCTTTCAGCCCCGACGGAAAGACACTTGCTAGCAGCAGCCACGACAAAAAAATCAAACTTTGGCGGATGAAAGACGGACAAGAAATCCGCACACTTTCCGGTCACATTAACTCAGTTTATGGCTTAGCCTTCAGTCCCGACGGAGAAACTCTCGCTAGCAGCAGTTGGGACAAAACAATCAAACTTTGGCGAATGAAAGACGGACAAGAAATCCGCACCCTTTCCGGTCATATTAACTTAGTTTATTTTGTGGCATTTAGCCCAGATGGAGAAACTTTGGCTAGCAGCAGTTGGGACAGAACCATCAAGATTTGGCGAGTCAAAGATGGCAAGCTAATTCGGACGCTGACAGGTCATACAGACTGCGTTCGCTGTGTAGCTTTCAGTCCAAACGGAGAGTTTCTGGCAAGCGGAAGTCACGACAATACAATCAAAATTTGGTGGGCAAAAGATTGGCAAGAAGTTTTAACAATTGCAGGTCATTCTTGGTATGTTGATTCGATCGCATTTAGTCCCGATGGCGAGGTTATTGCCAGCAGCAGCAATCAAACTATTAAAATTTGGCAAGTTAAAGATGGTGGAGAAATCTGTAATATTTCCGGGCATACAAATTCGGTTTATTCCGTGAATTTTAGTCCAGAAGGAGAGTTTCTGGCTAGCGGTAGCAGCGACAAAACTATTAAGATTTGGCACAATATTATCTAGATTTAATGCCTAAGACTAAAACAGGTTCGTAGTAAGGACTTTAGTCCTTCTTCATCGTTTATACCTCTTGCATTCATTCGCAGACTATCTGGAAATTATCTGCGTTCATCTGTGTTTATCTGCCTTGAATCTGCGGTTGGCTTATCAATCAAAGATTTATGCCATCTTGTCTAAGCATTCTCCATCTCAACTTTTCGCCGCAACTCTCGAATCGCCATGCTTGTATTGCGATCGCGCGACATTTGGTAACACTCCAAAACAAGTTCTGATATCTTAAAATTAGGGAAAAAACGACTGACCGAGGTTTCCACATAGCCCTCGCCTTCCAAACCATAAATCCTCAACCGATTCTGCTTGAACAACCAAACTTCCGGTACTCGGTAAGGCAAGTAATCATCCACATCCGTGTAGCTAGTGACATCAACTTCGATCGCCAAATCCGGCGGTGGTTCCACACCCCAAGCAATCCGATCCTTGCCTGCGATCGCCGCCCAATTATCGATATAAAAGCAATAATCAGGTTCAATCCCCCTTACCTCCGGCAAATCCATCGTAATCGGCGTAAACGCTTCATACTCTAGCCCCAAATAATCTAGCAGAACCATTGCCACCATTCCAATAATATGAGATTGTCGTCCATGTACGGGTAAAGGAGACATCAACAAAATCTCTCCCGGCCGATACTTGATGCGCGGAATCTGACGGTCTCCTAATTGTTGCACAAGAGCTTGATAATCCTGCCAAGTACCAGGAAACTTCATAACTGTTCCTGGGGGTAAATGAATTTTTTCTGGCGTGACGACTGCAAACATAAAACTTATACCTCTAAAAAGTTCTTTATTTATCAATCCATCTGCTTCACTACCTCCAAGGCTAACCCTAGCACCTCTGCAATTTGCTCATCGCTCAAGCCAAGCTGCCGTAACTTACCCACCGCTTCAATCTTAACTTGATTCTTGTTGCCCTGAGATTCAGGATTCGGAGGCTGACTTTTATCGGGGGTAGTAGTGGGTACTTCTGAGCAAGCATTGATATAGTTAATTGTGTTGCTATTACCAAAATTAGTAGTGCGATCGCCCAAATTGATATTGAGATTTAATTGCCGTTCTAGAACAGATTCCAGATTACCTTTATCAACTGGTTCATCAAAAACATCAGATAGCATTTGCAAAAGCTCGTAACCTATATCCTTAGCATGACCTGCCGTACAACCGTAAGTATCTGCAATATCAGAATACTTTTGTCGATTCAGTATTCCCTCGATAATTTTACGCTGCAAGTCATTTAGACGTTTGCCTGTCTTCGCGCTGAGCACTTCATCTACAAATTGCAATATATGGGCAGTGTCCATCAGTAGGGGTGTCAGAGAACTAGGGTTAGTATAGCCGTCTTTATCCGCCTTTATCAGTCTTTTTCCGCCTTGCATCCAAATTTTAGAAATACCCGTCTTTTTCCGTCTTTTTTCGCTTTTCAGTTTTGTGCGATCGGTCTATCATACGCAAAGAGATAAAAATTAGTTTCATCGCCTGTATTGGTGAACAGAATTTCATCTACCAGTTTTCAGGCTTTTGCGATGTCTATCGATCGGTCAGATAGGTAGGTTTTTCCGATACTATCCGATCTTTCCGACATTTGAGCAAATTTTTCGGGAAAAGTTCCAACTCAATCCGACTGACAGGGCGATCGGTCTTGGGTTTTGATTGGGTTAAGGCAGAGCAAAAGTAGTTCAAACTGTTCAGATTTAAACCGCAGGTGTGCGGGATAAGCCGACCAGGAAGAGTATTGTACTGCAACTACGGGACAATTAATAGTTATGCTGAAACTTTCTTTTGTGAAAACCCTCAATAGCCAAAGGTAACCATTATGGCGATTTCTTGGAGTAACTATATTGAATTCCACAGACCTTCAGGTCTCTACTATAAGATGGGTAGGGACGGTAGAGAGGATCCTCACCTTCTGTGTTCAGGAGACGAAGGTAGTCTCAAACGTGACAGTGTTGTCCTGCACGATCACTACTGGAGACGGGGAGGTCAATGGTATCTACAAGTTCGCAAAGGTGATGAGCGTTTGTTAGAAGACAATACAGCTTTTGATTCTATTGCGCCAGGTATAGGCAATTCCTTGGATGAAGTTTGGAGGAAATTAGGCAGCTAAGAAATTCCAGGTTGTAATTAGCTGAATAGCTAGATCCACTTAGCGATGTCTTATGGGCGGACGCAAGGAGAAAGGTATTGCACTACCCTATCTGGATTCAATGAAAGCGCATTGCTGTCAAATGTAGTGATGCCACTGTCCTGCAAATCTATCAATTTTTGATTCATGAAAATTCTGAAAAAAGCTGCAAGTATCATCGTAGGTTCAAGTGTGATCGCAACCAGCATCTTTGTAGGTTTGCAATCACCAGTAATGGCAGGATTAGTTAATGTTAAGTTAGGAGACTTGGGTCAATCTGATTGGGATGCTTACTGTGCAAGCAAAATTAATGCCTCTAATGGCCAGATTGTCGCTAATTTAGCTGATACGCACGTTAGATGTCAGGTTACGATTTCAGAGTCAGGCTCTAGCCAAAGCGAAGCTAAAACCAACGCTTCGTTATCTGGGCGTAATGCAGGTTTAGAAGGTTCTATCACGGCTAGCGGTCAGTCTGGTTCACAATGGCAAGCCACTTTCACAAGCCGACAAAATTCCTATCATTTGAATGACTGGTGCAGGCAGAAATACTCGCCTAATTTTTACGTGGCAAATCCCTTTACTGGTGAGGGTCGGATTTTTGTGGGTGACGGTGGTCGTGCTTGCTATAAAACTGAGAATAGATAGAAGGTTTACCAAAGTGGATTTGAGGGTTGACGGATTCCTATCCATCTTGACCGCAGAGCTATAGATATCTTCTATTTTAAGTCATAAGGTTGGCGATCGCACTCTTTGTGTGGATACGATCGCCCCTCTCTTTTTTACAGATCAACATCTACCCTGATTAGAAGCGAATAATCTCGATGTTGCATCGCGATCTCTGAAAACAAACATCAAATTCTCGAAAGAAGTTTGTTTGCCCAAGAATTAAGGGTACTTGAGAGGATTCTGCCCAGGCAAATGCTAGACGAACTGGTTCCAGATTCCCAATTTGAACCTGCACAAATACACCCCGCGCCTCAACCATTGCAAGATTTCCAGCCAATGGCAAGCGGATAGTTTGTTCCTCCCAAATTGCACCTAATTGCAGCCCTATGTCATAAGGTAATAGGTTGACCGCAGAACCAGTATCTAGCAGTGCATTCGCGGAGACAGAAAAGCCTGCATGACTCAGAGTGATGGGAATCGTGGGTAATGGTTCATCGTCAGAAAAGGGAAACTCGATCGAACTAGGCATGAGTAGATGCCTCTCGGTCATCTCGAATCATCTGCATCAGAATGTTTGCAGCTTCCGTTGCGTCGTAGGGCGACCAAACCGGATACTCTGATGCAGAAAAGATAACTTGTAGTTCAGGCTTTGGGATTTGCACAGCTAGGAGTTTTAAAAGTGATAATTTGTCTGACTGGCTCAGATTGTTTACCAAAGGAATTAACTCAGCGAGAGACATAGTTTAAACTCCCAGACCTACGAGGATACATTTATCATAAACGATCTGTGAGATAATTAATCAAGGATACTCAGATGTGGTTCAAGATGATATTGCTATCGTAACGTTATCTGTTTTTAAACAGAAGTCCGATCGCCCTTCCTCCACCTCTTCAACAATTCCGGTGTCACCAACCCTTGCGGAAAAAATATCGTCCCCACGACAATCAGCAACCCAAAAATAATTAACCGCCCATCCCGCAGAAATTGCGCCAACCAAACCGGCAATCCCTGAATAGTCGCCATCCCCCTCAAAACCTCCGGTAAAGCAGTAAAAACCATTCCGCCCAAAACCGACCCCACAAACGTTCTGCTACCACCAATTAACACAGAAGTCAAGTAAATAATCCCAGCATCAAAAGTACCTTGACGGGCGTTCCAAGTATTAAGGAAATGCGCGCTAACCGCACCGACAACCCCTGCTAAAATAGCACCCAATGTAAAAGCCAGAACCTTATAAAAAGTTGGGTTAATGCCGATCGCATCAGCCGCCAACTCATCAGCCCGAATCGCCGCAAAAGCCCGCCCCACCCGGATGCGTTCCAGCCGATACAGAATCGCCATGCTGACCAGCAACAAAGGCAGTACAATCCACAAATAGTCGATCGGCGTTCCAAACGGCTGCGGAATCCCAAAAATGCCCACCGCCCCGCCGGTGATGTCCAGATTCAGCGATAATACCCGCAGAATCTCCACAAAAGCAATAGTTGCGATCGCCAAATAAATCCCCCGCAACCGCAGCGCCGGAACTCCCACCAAAATACCCAGCAACCCCGAAACAGCCCCTGCAATTATCATCTCTACTAACAGCAATGGCAGAGGAAACAAACCTCCTGTCTGTTGAAACACCGTCGTAGACAAAATCGCCGCAATATAGCCACCCAAAGCATAAAAACCCGGGCTAGCGAGAGACAATTGTCCAGTCATCAAAGGCAAATATAGCGACAATCCCAACATTGCACCCAGCAACATCGAGACAATCAAAAAACCGTAAGTAGTAAAAAACGTACCCATAATTTTATTTTAAACAATAAACATACTTAAATACCAACATTATCTCAAATCCAGTCCCATCATAATCATTCATTTCTCTCTTCTCTTTCTCTGCGTACTCTGCGTACTCTGCGGTTAAATCATTCCGATCTAATTAGTTTCTGTAGGGTCAATCCCCCCGTGGTTGCCCCAATTTCAATCGCCGAATCATCTTACACCTTTTCAATCAAACGCCGCCCAAACAAACCCTGCGGCCTCACCAACAACATCACAAACAATATCGCAAAAGCCACAGCATCCTTATAAGCCGAAAAATCTCCCGGCACAAAAGCCTCCACCAAACCAATCATAAACCCACCCAAAACCGCCCCAGGAATACTCCCCAACCCCCCAAGCACAATCACCGCCAAACCCTTCAAACCAAAAGCAATCCCAAAATACGGTCCAGCAATACTCACGCTAGAACCAACCAAACTCCCCGCCAAACCAGCCAGAAAACTACTCACAAAAAACGTCAACACAATATATCGATCGGTATCAATCCCCAATAAACTAGAAGTAGTAGCATCTTCAGCCACAGCCTGCATAGCCTTACCAAACTTAGTGAAATTTATCAAGTAAGTTAGCAGACTAACAATCGCCACCGCCACCACAAAAATCACTATTTGCACAGTGCGAATCGGAATCTGTTGATCCGCCGTACCAAAATTAATAGCTGCTGGCAAATTGCCGTAAGTATTAGCCGGAAAAGTGTAAATCTCAGCCCCGACAAGATATTGAATGATATTTGCGATCGCCACCGCCGCCCCCAAACTCGAAACCACCGTTAATAGAGGATCAGAGTTTCTGCGACGCAAAGGCAAAAAAGCAACTCTTTCCACCATTACTCCCACCAAACCAGCCAGTGTACTACCCAAAATTAGCGCCACAGCAAAAGGCAATTGCACGGGAATTCTCGCATTAGCCAACAACCCGTTAAAACCGAAAGCGCCCCCCATCAGTGCATAGGTGAAATAAGCACCCAAGGTAAACACTGCACCGTGAGCAAAATTAATAATCCCCAAAATCGAAAATACTAGCGTGTATCCCAGCGCGAAAATAGCATACACACTGCCGATCGACAAACCATTCAGAAATTGTTGCAGAAACAGAGTTAAGTCCATCGCCAGTCACGAATTAGGCATCAACATTAAACCATTCAATCACAAATAGGCTCAAAAACTACTGTCCTATTTTTTGACTAGATCCGTTAAATCCACTCCGAAATCCCTTGCCGAACTTGCTTTATTTCAAAAATTCAAACTTCCCATTAACTCCATCCGCATCCATTTTGATTTGTGCCACGTAAAAATCTTTTTGATTTATTTCACCTTCCGGTGTAAAAGAAATTTCCCCCAAAGGCGTATCGTACTTGCCTGTCAACAACTGCTCATTAAGCTTTGTACGCAATTCGGGTAAAGGCTTTTCGCTAACCTTAGACTGAGCATTAATTGCCTTTAATGACTCCACAAAAACTTGTACGCCCGTGAAAGCCTGAGCGCTAAACTGAGGTGGTTCCTTCTTGAATTGAGCGCGATAAGCATCGCGGAAAGCCTTATTAATTTCATTCTGATATTCCGGGCTGTATGCTTGAGCAATCAAAACCCCATCGCAAAGAGCCTTGCAAACAGTAAATACATTGGAAGTATTCAAACCGTTGCCGCCAATGATAACGCCTTTGTAGCCCAACTCCCGCAATTGCTTAATTAAATTGCCTCCATCTGCCGCCAACCCGGAAATAATTATCAAATCGGGCTTGACATTGATCGCATTAGTGGCTTGGGATTGGAAATCTGTATCAGTAGTCAAGAATTTTTGGACTGTTGCCAATTCCAGCCCCATCTCTTTAACGGTTTTCTGGAAAGTTTCAGTCTCAGATTTGCTGAAAGCATCATTTTGAGCAAAAAACACTGCTACTTTCTTAATATTGGGATTTTGCTTGAGGGCTGCTTTAACCGCATTAGGTGCTACCACAGCGACAGGGGCGGAGACTCTGGCCACATAATCGCCAATCTGGGGAATGCCTTTAGCGGTGTTGGAGGGTGCGAGTACGGGAACTTTGGCGCGATCGGCGATCGGATCGGCACCAAAAGCCTGCTGCGATAGAGTTGGGCCCACAATACCCACAACCTTATCCTGATTAATTAGAGTATTGAAGGCATTGATCGCCCCTTGTTCATCTCCACCCGTATCTTGGAATACCAGTCTAATCGGGGTTCCATCGACACCACCCTTATCGTTGAAATACTTCTCAGCAATTTTAGCCCCAGCCACCTGTTCCTGGCCGAGTAAAGCCACATTGCTAGTTTGCGCCACCCCAACCCCAACCGGAATAGCGGTAGAGTTCCCTGCACCCGCAGCCTGTGGCGTAGCTGTGGGAGTTGGTGAAGTACCTGGAGACGCTGTATTAGTAGATGTCTGAGGAGTGTTGGTCTGACTGCAACCAATCAGCAGTGAAGCGCAGGTAAGGAACAACGCTGTAGGACGAGGAGCCGGTTTTTTCATGGGAGGGCGATCGAACACATATATATAGAACATCTGTCTGTAGAGATATTCTACCCATTCGCGGCAGAGTCCCAGGAAAAAACCTTACCATTACCGCCCAAAATAGGTGATGTCCGGAAAAGCAGAAAGGGCGATCGAGTATGTAAGCTTAGACAAATACGTAAAACCCTTGCAGTGTATAGGTTTCAAAAATAATCAAAAATATTTTCACAAAAAGCTTGACAACCCTTGGCGAAATAAGTATATTAATAAAGCGCCAGAGAGAGAGCGGTTCACACCGCGACCTTAAGGCACAAATAACTGAACCTAGAAAAAAGAA